>NZ_JAXHDD010000026.1:0-60345 GCF_037072025.1 Pseudogracilibacillus sp. SO30301A
AGAATACTTTCAATTACACTAATTTTGCAAATAGATTTTTCTCGACTTTTTACTGAAAATACATTTGTTTCGGATGACCCTCAATGTCTTTGCCTAAAATGCTTACCAATATACAAAAAAGTTGAGTGGTGCGGATAGGATAGAATGAGCCAGCTGTGTAAAGTTTTGAGGCACTGCTTGAGGACATTATTGCCAGTAAGTGCAGGAGAGAACCTCTATTAAGCATTAAAGTGTCTACCTCTACATATTTTAGGTAAAAAGGATAGTAACATGATGTGTTCACCATGTTACTATCCAATATCAAATAAGTTTCACTCCCCATACCCCGGTTTCCCCAGCATCTCAAACATATTCTGCTTATATGCTTCCACCCCTGGTTGGTCAAATGGATTAACACCAAGTAAATACCCACTTACTGCACAGGCTTTTTCAAAGAAATACACCATATACCCAAATGTGTACGCGTCGATGATTGGCAAATCAATCACTAGGTTTGGAACTCCACCATCGATATGTGCCTTTAATGTTGCTTCGCTTGCGGTTATATTTATTTCATGTAACGATTTTCCAACGAGATAATTGAGGCCATCGAGATCGTTTTCTTCCCGTTCTACATAAAGATCTTTTTCTTCGAACTGTACTCGTAATACCGTTTCAAACAAATTCCGTCGTCCTTCTTGGATGTATTGTCCTAAGGAATGCAAGTCGGTTGTAAAGGTAGCGGCTGTTGGAAAAATGCCTTTTCCTTCTTTCCCTTCACTTTCTCCGAATAACTGCACCCACCAATCGGAAAAGAAGCGCAACTTCGGATCATAGTTTGCTAGAATCTCTGTTGTAAAGCCTTTTTCATATAAAATATTTCGAATCGCCGCATATTGATAAGCAGGATTCTCGGAAAGCTCAGACACACTCAAATCCTCCGTCGCTTCCTTTGCGCCTCTTAAAACATCATCAATCGCAATGCCACTCACAGACATTGGTAATAGACCTACAGGCGTGAGGACAGAATAGCGTCCTCCAATATCGTCAGGGATAACAAACGTTTCATACCCTTCCTCATCTGCGAGTGTCTTTAAGGCACCTTTTTCTTTATCTGTTGTCGCATAAATTCGTTTACTTGCCTCTTCTTTTCCGTACTTCTCTTCCAAAAATTTACGGAAGATCCGAAAGGCAATTGCCGGTTCCGTTGTTGTCCCACTTTTTGAAATGACGTTAATGGAAACATCTTTATCCTTAATGACCGATAATAATTCTTGTTTATATGTAGCACTTATATGTTGACCAACGAAAAATACATGTGGTGTTTTTCGTTCTTCTTTTGACAGCATATCACTAAATGAATGGGTTAACATTTGAATCGCTGCTTGAGCCCCTAAATAAGATCCGCCAATTCCGATCACAATTAAAACATCCGAATCTTGTTGAATTTTTTCTGTAGCCGCCTTAATCCGCTTTAGTTCAGCAGGGTCTTGTTCCAAATGTAGCCATCCTAGATACTCATTTCCCTGGCCGGTTTTTTTATGTAACTTTTTATGCGCCTCTAACACACGATTACGATAATTTTCTATTTCTTTTTGTTCGATAAAAGCTGATACACCTTGATACGAAAAAGATAAACCTAACATTATTATTCTCCTTATTTAAACTTCAGTTTAGTTAAGAACTAATACTCCCACTCTTTCCATCACTGCTGCCTGCAACTCTTGCAACGCCTGCTCACTTTCTGCCAGCGATGCTTCTTTTACTCCAAAGTAAAATTTGATCTTAGGTTCAGTTCCTGATGGTCTAATACAGAACCAAGCACCGTTCTCTAACTTATACTTTAACACATTAGATTTTGGCAAAGTAATGGTTTCTGTTCTTTCTTCTTCTAATACTACTCGTTCGCTGCTTAAGTAATCTTCCGTCGCCAACACTTGTTTACCTGCAATTTCTATTGGAGGGTTTTCACGGAAGTCATTTAAAATATACGAAATTTTCTCCACGCCTGCTTTTCCTTCTAACGTAAGTGATGTTAGTCCTTCTTTATAGAAACCATATTTCTTGAAAATTTCATTCAACGCGTCTAACAATGTTTTATTTTTCACTTTATAGAATGCAGCAGCTTCTGCAATTAATAGACATGCTTGGACTGCATCTTTATCACGGACAAAATCACCGATAAGGTATCCATAGCTTTCTTCGTAACCAAGTAAAAATGTCCGATCGCCCGTCTCTTCAAATTCTTTAATTTTTTCACTAATGTATTTAAATCCTGTCAAAACATCTATCGTTTCTATTCCGTGTGCCTCCGCAATGTCTCTTCCCAGTTCAGAGGTTACGATTGTTTTTAGAACCGCCCCATTTTGGGGTAGCTCATTTCTCGCTTGTTTTTGTGTAATTAAATAATGTAGTAAAAGTGCTCCAATTTGATTTCCAGTTAATAATTTATACCCTGTCCCACTTTTCACCGCAACTCCCATTCGGTCCGTATCCGGGTCTGTGGCAAGTAAAATATCGGCATCATTTTTTTCACCATATTTCATCGCCAAGGAAAATGCAGCAGGTTCTTCCGGATTCGGATAATCTACCGTAGAAAAGTTCGGGTCTGGTAATTCCTGTTCTTTTACTATTTGGACATTTGTAAAGCCAATTAATGCTAATCCTTCTCTTACGGGACGATTTCCTGTGCCGTGAATTGGTGTATAAACTATTTTAAAATCTGCAGCTACTTGTTTGATTACTTTTGGATTAGCAACTAATGTTTGTAATTGTTTTAAATACGCCACATCAACAGTTTGTCCAATCATTTTTAAAAGTCCCGCTTCAAGTAAAGCCTCTTCGTCAGCAACTGGAATCTCCAATTCATTTTCAACCTCATTTACCTTCTGAACAATAACATCCGCATCCGCTGAGGCAAACTGTGCACCGTCCGTGCCATATACTTTAAAGCCATTATACTCTGACGGGTTATGACTGGCCGTAATGACAATTCCACTATAGGCATGCAAATATCTTACAGCAAAAGATAATTCAGGTGTTGTGCGCAAACTTTCAAAGACATAAACTTGAATACCATGATAACCTAGCGTTTTTGCTGCTTCCATCGCAAATTCATATGATTTATGTCGTGAATCATACGCAATGACAACCCCACGTGTTTTCGCTTCATCACCGTTAGCCTCGATATATCGTGCTAAACCTTCTGCAGCTTTACGAACCGTATAAATATTCATCCTGTTCGTACCCGGTCCAATGATACCTCTCATTCCACCAGTACCAAATTCTACATGTTTATAAAAGCTATCTTCTAGTTGAATAGGATCATCTTCAAGTTCTTGCAGCTGTTGTTTTAATTCAGCTTCTAAACCGGAAAAACCGTACCATCTTTTATATTCACTTTCCCAATTCACTGTAAAACCCCCACTAACTTAGTAACTCCATTCATTATATATCATAGGCAGCGTTTTTAAAATGCAAAAAACGTAAGATCCATAATCTGATCCCCTAAGCTTTTTAAGGTGAGCTGCCTCTTAATTTAAAACTTATACCTTCATTAAAATATTCTGTATCCAAAAAATCACCCATACTAAGACAGAGTGATTGCATACATCTAGTTATTAAAAAATTCCGCATTGTATTTCATATTTGTTGTCGATCACAAAAAGATCGCATCGACTTTCTTCTTCCAATCCTTCCAAAGGAAATTGTATTTATTAATGTAGCATATTGTAAAAGTGTTCTTAAAATAAATTAGGGAGGTGGATTTGGATTCTATTTCTACTCCAATTCCTGTAAAATTTAAAAATGGATGATATTACTGAAATAATACACATCAATTTCATAAAGATGTATCAGAAATCGATCAATCTTTAAATCTTAAAAAACGTGGTGTATATCACGCCATTGTAACATCATAATTTATAAAAGAACTATCTAATCGCTAACATTATTTCGATTAGATAGTTCTTTTCATTTCCCATTTTCAGCAATTCTCTAAAGAAGAAACGGGCGAGGGAATGCACAACGCACGGATTCATGCTATTACTGGGCGAAGGAGCGCCCAACGAACGGATTCATGAGAGTCCCAATAAATCTGACCTCTTCACCCAACTATACAACTCTTTTAACAACACCCGATCCGCTTTCACTTGCTGAACGGTATAGCTTTTATTTTTATACCGAGACGGGATCTTTTCCCCTGTTGCGTACCTGCTCGCAGATTTACGTAACGTAACCTTACTCCCTACTTTTATTGTATTTACAGTCTTGTCCAGCTTCCTTAGTGCTGTACTTTCTATATCACGAATATGCACCCACGAATATAACTCCTTCAGCAACACCCGATTACTTCCACGCTGCATTACCGTATACGTTTTCCCTTTATACCGAGCAGGAATTCGTTCCCCTGTCGCATAGCGAGTAGCTGAATTTTTTAACACGACTTTATTATTCAGGCTCACACTTGTATTCGACGTTTGATAAGTTGATTTCCCGGCTCCCACCACTTTTTTCACCTTGGCGACATCGGCTTCAGCCCTTACTTTACGGATAAACTTATTCCAATTCATCCCTTTATGCCCCTGTCGCATTAACCTCGGACAATTTTTACCGCTCCAATGATTATGCTGCTTAATCTCTTTAATTGAAGGATACGTTTTCAACAAAAACTTGTACAATTCAATCGTATTGGCAATCGTTTTCAAGTAATCTCCATCCTTATTTACACAACGTTCCACCGCAATCGAATGATAATTGCCACTTCGAGTGCCCGCATGAAACGCCACTTCATCCACTGGTATCGACTGATACACTTCCGGCTCATCATCTACCTGAAAATGCCAACTTGCCTGCCGCCTATTCCCATTCTTCTGTAGCAAAGCATGCGCCCGCGCGTTCGCCCTCACATTCGTATTATCTGTTTCATGATCCGTGATCGACGTCGGCGTCATCTTTATCCCCGGGCGCGTAAACGTATTACTCTTCGGGATAAACATTTGAATAATTTCGATAGACATATAGAAATCCCCTTTCAATTACAATTTCTCCTTCGTTCTATCTATCGAATAAACGCCTACAAACGTGTCATCGTCCTTTGATTTGATTTTCTTTTTTATAAAATTCGCTCCTAACGAAGAACATTATAGAACGATAGAGTAACGCACCATCCAAACTTAATAGAACATTAATTGCCAGCTTAAATTTGAAGGTAAAACGACAGACATAAAAAGATAACATAATACAACCGCTCCCGTACAATGCCAAAAAAACCCTTTTTTCCAATGCTTAAGATGGTTTTCATGTTTTTAAAAAATTTTTTTGAAAGAAGCACTATTATTCCAATCCTGTCCTTATCAATTAACGTTTAAAGTGACGAATCAATTCATGTAATTCCAAGGCCAAGTATCCGTTTTTCGTATATATTCTAAATTAGCCTATCTATTATCTACTTTTTCCGGATACATATCATGCTTGAACATTCTTTCTCTCGCCATCTCTTCATAAATAGTATTTGGCTTTCCATAGTTGCAATAAGGATCAATAGAAATTCCACCACGAGGTGTAAACTTAGCCCAAACTTCGATATATTTTGGATCTAATAATCTAATTAAATCTTTCATGATCGTGTTAGCACAATCTTCATGATAACCCCCATAATTTCGAAAACTTACCATATACAGCTTTAACGACTTACTTTCTACCATTTTCACATCTGGAATATACGAAAGATAAATCGTAGCAAAATCGGGCTGTCCTGTTAGTGGGCATAGACTTGTAAATTCGGGAATATTGAATTTTACAAAATAATCATATTCCGGATGCTGATTCTCAAATGTTTCCAAAATATTGGGATTGTATTGATAATTGTAGCTAGTACCTTGATTTCCCAGTAATGTTAAATTCTTTGTGTCACTTTCTCGCATGTTTTATTCTCCTCCCATTTAATGTCTGTAATATTTGGTTCATAAAGATCCATTTTAATAACGACTTGTCTGATTCCACCAGCAACTACTAATTGCATCACTACTTTAGCAACCCATTGTCCTATAATGGCGTATGGCACTAATCCCCAGGGGACAAACGCTAGTCCAAGAGGACCAATTCCAATGATGACAAAAACTGCTGAGTCCAAAAATCCCGCTACGACTCCTGAATACATTACTCTTTTTACAAACGGGAATTTAAATCGTGTGTAAATTTCTGTATCAGCTGTCTCTGAAATAATAAAACTTAACATACTTGCAAATACGACCCATAATGGATCACCTAATAAATAACTAGAAAGCGCAGATAATATAAGCGCTAGTCCAATTAATAAATATGTTCTCAATCTACCAAATCTATTTTGCACCATGTCTCTCATGACAAGTGTTAACCCAATGAGCAAAGTACCATAAGGAATGATAAGTGGTCCTAGTTCTAAGGGAGCAAATCTTGCTGTAATAACGTTAGCTAAAATAATAGATAATAAATAGATTGCTATTCTAATCATAAAACATGCCCCCTTAAATAAGTTTGTAACCCTTCATTTCTTAGCTTACAAGCAGGGCATGTACCACAACCGTCTCCAATAATACCGTTATAGCAAGTCAACGTGTTTTCTCTAATATACTCTAGACGTCCCATCTGATCTGCCATTTCCCAAACCTCTGATTTGTCTTTCCACATGAGTGGCGTAATCAGTTTAAATTGCTCAGCCATTGCCAGATTTAATGTTTCGTTTAATGACTGAATAAATCCATTTCGGCAATCAGGATATCCACTGAATTCCGTTTCACTAACTCCTATAATAATATTTTTTATACCGATTGTTTTTGCATAAATAGCAGCAAAAGAAAGAAAAATATGATTCCTTCCTTCTACATATGTATTCGGAACTTCTCCTTCTTCAATTTCCATTTCCTTTCTTGTCAAAGCATTTTCAGTTAATTGATTCAGCAGATCCATCTGAATAATTTTCTGATTGACACCGAGGTCTTTTGCTATTTTTCCGGCACATTCGACCTCCAATTTATGTCTTTGACCATACAAAAAAGTGACGGTTTCTATCTTCTTGAATTCTTCCAATGCCCATAACAAGCATGTGGTTGAATCCTGCCCGCCACTAAATACAACTATTGCTTTTTCCATTATACATTCCTCCATAGTTTTTATTTAAGAGGGGATGGTTTCGAACCCTCTATGCGGAAATTAAGTGAATCCTAAATAGTAGATACTCCTATTAAGAAATCAACATTTTTATTCCAGCTAAAAATATACACGTAAAAGCTTATCTTTTCAAATCATTGCTTTATATTTTCGTTTAACTTTATTATATTATATTTCAAATATACTCAAACCCTTAGTATTTTAAAACTCGGAAATCTTTGACAAATTATTTAACTCTAGTTTTCTTCGTAATATTTCTTTTTTCAACATCAATTGAAAATCATCGTCTAGTTTAAGTTCAATCGCTTTATTATACGCTTCAATTATTAAGTCATTAGATAAGTTTTCCACGTTATACAATTCTCCTATTCTGATCATTTTTCTATAAAAAAACATTGTTTTTAACAATTATGTACTATTTCGTTGTAAAATTCAGATAATTGTCTTTAAATACTTACTTATTTTTACAGATCACATCCCTATTAACAAATAAATGATATTGTTATGTTATATAATGATACTATTTGTTATTTTTTCACTAACTAACACATTAACTGCATTATATATAAGTATTTATTCTTAATGTTAAATTACAAGTATTAATTGTTTTTATATTCTATAAACAATGTTTAGTTGTATAATTCCCCTATACAGTGAGGTTGTTGTAAATGCATTCATTTGGAGAAAGACTTAAAGAGTTGCGTGATGAATTTGGCTATGACCAAAAAGACATGGGGCAAAAACTAAATATGACTGCAAGTGCTTATGGTTATTATGAACAAGAGCGTAGTGAACCTTCTTTGGAAACGCTTGTTAAAATAGCCAATATTTTTAATGTTTCAACCGATTATCTACTTGGCTTGTCAAATATACGTAAATATCCAGTCCATCATTCAAAATCTGACAAACTATCATTTTCTGATGCAGAAATTGAGACGATACAAAAAATGATGGATATATCACTTCTTGAAGAACTAAGTAAAGATCCTTCCAGTAATGTTGCTCGTATTCACCGCTGTTGGCAATTTGTTAATCGTGAGCTGAAAATCCAAAACTAAAATTGGTAACTACAACACGACCACTATGTAATTAGATAGAAATAAAATCACAGTTAAGTGACAGAGAAGATACGGTTCTCATGCTTCGCAATCTGCACTTTATTTTCCAAAGAAACTTTAAACTTATTAGGGTTTTTACATCCAAAAAGACCGGCTCTACTAGTTGCACCACGCTAATAGAACCAGTCTTCACCTTTTCCTGAAGCATATCCATTCTTTTTATCTACCGATAAAGCTCCCTCATCACCGATTGCTGCCTCTTGCTGTATGGTGTAAACATTTCTTTGAAAACTTCCCCGAATCCGTTCACCTATCGCATTAACTTAAAAAAAGTGTTACCGCTAGCATGATACTAATGTTTTATCCCTTTGAAGGTGAGTTTTTTACAAAACTTAGACAATTCGAAATAGATTAATACTTTTCCAGCTCATCATCAAGTCGAAAATTCCATAAGCCCGTCCAACCGGTTAATCTCTTTTAATTTTGGCAATGCCGGTATTCCACCTTTTTTAGTAGTTGTCAAAGCGCCTGCAGCGTTTACAAAACGAATATACTTGAATAAACTAGTGCTATTTAGATCATTTAAAGACTTAGCATGCTTGATATCTTATAAATAATAGAACCAAAAAACTGTCTCCTGCAGCGGTAGTATCCACTACATTAACTTGATAAATTGGAACAACCCCCGTTTCATCATTAAATCTAAAGAAACACCCCTTATTTCCTACCGTTACGAATATTAGATTAATCCCGTATTTCTCATTTAACAAATTTGATCCTTCTTTAAACTCATTAGTTTTTGTTAATAAATAGTGTTCTTCTTCTGATAATTTCAAGATATCTGTATAATATAAACCTTTTTCTATTTGCTTCTTCGCTGACAGTCTGTCATCCCATAGACTCTGACGAAAATTTGGATCATAAGAAATTATTTTCTTTAGACAGCGATAAAAATTTCCCTGGGATTCTCTTTGAAATGAACTTAAATTAGACAAGGTAAAAGATTGGCTGTGGTGGGGAGCCGGCGAAGGGTATGGATCGAAATTCCGGTATCAAAGCGAAATTGATTATACGTCGCCTTTACTGTGAACGCTGTCATGAAATTCATCATGAATTACCGGATGTGTTAGTTCCTTATAAGCGTTACGGGGTAGGAAGTATGGAACAGGTTCTCGATGATAGGGTGGCAGATGTATCGGCAGATGAATCGACATTGAGGCGCTGGCGTGAATGATTTGGAATTTAGGGACCTTATGCAGTAAGGTCTTCATTTCAATGGTCGAGCGCTTTCAATTGGACATATCTGTGGGGTGCACGTCCAATCCTCCACGGACCGTACTCCAACGAATCAGACGTAAAGGTAAGTCAATAGGAGGATGGCTGGCAAAAGTTGTCCATCCCATTGTGAATGTTCTTTTATGAATACAGACCCGTTCTGCATTCCTGTCCAACAGCTCTTGAGATAGACTCATGTTAATTCGATGAAATGAGGATTATTTAACATGAGGGATCAAAAGAAAGCACAGGAAATCGCTGCTAAACGGTACAATTACTGTCCCCATTGTTGGCAGATAGCTTAGATGCTGCCAAAGCCAGACAAATCAGAAGGCAAATTTGTGAGACAAGCGGATTATCAGAACGAACGATTCGAATGTACTTGGCACAATATCGTAAAGCTGGCTTTGAAGGACTAAAACCAAAAGGAAAAGGCACAAAATCAAAAGAACATATTGTATCTAATTTAT
Organism: Pseudogracilibacillus sp. SO30301A; assembly: GCF_037072025.1. Lineage (NCBI taxonomy): Bacteria > Bacillati > Bacillota > Bacilli > Caryophanales > Bacillaceae > Pseudogracilibacillus > Pseudogracilibacillus sp. SO30301A. The sequence continues at coordinate 9,932 of NZ_JAXHDD010000026.1, forward strand.
TTTAATAGATCATAACCCCTTAATAAACCAATATAAATCATATCTAACTATTGTTAAGAATTACATAAACTTTTGTGAAGAAACTGTAGATGTTATTACTCATTTTATCATAGGTACAAAAGATAAAAACGAAGCTATGAATAGTTTCCTAAACGAGACAATAAAGGAAAACTTTCAATTTCGTCTTTTGGTACAAGTTCCCTCTCCCTATGGTACATTGAATTAAAAAGGGGGTTTCTAAGATGAAGCAATCAAGCAGATTTTTGAAATTTATAGGTGGCCGTGATTTATTTTACATATTAGCATTTTTAATACTGATCGGTATTACCATTGCTATTTATAGGAATATTTCATTCATCTTTCATCCAATTGAAGTAATCTTTTCAACTGTTGCTCCACCAGTTATTTTAGCTTTTATTGCCTATTATCTGTTGAATCCAATTGTAAATCTCTTTGAGCACTGGCGCATTAAGCGTTTATGGGGAATTACCATTATCATTTTAGGTATAAGTGGGCTTTTGACTGGGATCATTCTACTTACTGCCCCGGCAATTGAAACGCAATCAAAAGACTTAATAAGCAACTTCCCGAACTATTTAAGTCAACTGGGGGCAGATATAACTTCATGGTTTCAAAACTCATTCCTCGGACCTTACTATGATGAAGGTTATAATTGGTTGGTAAGTACCTTAGGCGATATACTGCAAGTCATCGGAACTCATATAGATGGCGGATTTCAGGGAGTAAAAAATGTAGCGAACATTATTACAAGTATAGTAGTTGTAATCATTACATTTCCCATTATATTGTTCTTTCTCTTAAAGGATGGAAAAAAATTCAAAAGCTTTTCTTTGAAATTATTACCTCCTAAATTTAGAAAGGATGCAAAGGAAATTCTGGATACTATGGATACTCAGGTTGGTTCCTATATCCGGGGCCAAATCGTCGTGGCGACAGTTATTGGAATTCTTCTGTATATCGGTTATTTAATCATTGGCCTGGAATATGCCATTACACTTTCGGTCATTGCTGCCGTTACTAGTGTTGTCCCTTATCTTGGACCGACAATAGCTATTATTCCAGCAATTATCATTGCAATTATCGACTCCCCCTTTATGCTAGTTAAATTAGCTATAGTCTGGGCGGCAGTCCAATTTCTAGAAGGGAATTTCGTTTCACCAAATATTATGGGGAAAACCATGAAAATCCACCCATTGACCATTATTATCGTTTTACTAGTGGCAGGGAATTTATTTGGTATTGTTGGAGTTATACTTGGTATACCTGGCTATGCCATTTTGAAAGTGATCATTACCTATCTATTTGACAAGTTTAAGAGAAGCTATAACAAATATTATGGCGAAGATGAAGGTCCTTATGAGCTTTCAGAAAAGGGAATGAATGAGGAATGACGAGACGTTTGGAATAACTTCCCTGCGTCTAACCTTTTTCTAGTAACTGTTTTCGGTGTTTGTGATAGGTATCGTTTGTTTTGATTCGTAGTTCATCCATCATTATTTCAGCGCAAGGAAAGGCGCTTCTTTTCCCATCCTTTCCTACTCCTGCGAATGAACAAATGTATACGTAAATACGGCATACATAACGAAAATAAATCAGATAATTACCGTTCTAGACCTTAAATATCAGTTGCATTGTTTTTTTCCTCAGCAGTGTCTGCAGGGGAATTGCCTGTGGTTGGCAAATGTACTTCTTGTAGTTTTTTATTCTCTAACATAAGTGTTTGGTTTTTAGTGGTGAGACTTTTAATCTGTTTATTGAGATTAAATTGTTTTACAAGGGCAATCATTGTTGCTATTATTGCTCCAAATGCCGTTGTAATAATAATGATTAGAGCCAAGGAGATTTCATACTGTGTGAAAAAGACTGTCACAGGGACTGCTGCAGCGTTTGTAACCGCAAAAATCACTACTATAATTGAAACTATTAGAGATAAAATAAAGTATTTTTGCATAGACTCATCAACCTTCCTTATATATTTTCTTAATTTAATTAATTATGACCGTTTCTAGTTTTTAAATTCCCCTGGTTTTCTCTCTTATAATTACCTCTTTTCATTCATATTCCTCTAATCGGCAAAAGTATCTTTTTCCCTTTAATTATACTTAGCAAAACTACAATTCACCGCACGCAATTACGAAAAGAATATGGATTAATCCGCCCATTGTATATGCAGTATCTACGCCAAGAAGCCATAAGACTATGAATATTATAGTTATTGCCCATAAACATGTTTCAACATGCTCCCTTTAATTATGAATGTCCAGCAAGTGCGGCTTGCTGGACAAAATAGTCTATGAATTCCAGGTGCTATGTGGTGCACAAACCATAAAAGGTATTAGAACCTGTAATTAATGAAATTTCCTTTGTGGGTTTCTTATTTCACAGATCTTTTAAGTTCTTTCAATTATTCTTAGCAGTTTTATGAATATCCTCTGTGATTTCAACGTAACCGTCCTTAATGTCCTCTTTTACATCATCCGTTTTTCCCTGAACGTTTTTGATGACATCATTTACTTTCTCTTCAACATGTGCTTCGGAATCTTTCACTGTTTCAGCAATAATTACTGCGGTATCCTTTACCTTCTCTACAACATGACCTGCGGAATCTTTCACCTTGCCTGCAGTTTGTGCCACCGAATCCTTCACCGTCTCTGCGTTTTTCTGGATTGTATCCTTAATTGTTTCTACAGTGTTTACAGCTTTCTTTTTTAAATCTTGTCGTGTCTCCTTTCCTGATTTTCGTGCAATAAGAACTCCAGATATTACACCTGCAGCGGCTATGGCTACAGCTACGGTTGCAATACCCATTCCAGCTACTAATATCTGCGCTACTTTTACCTTCTCTATCTCTCCAGTTTCTTTACTACTTAAACCGTCTTGTTCATTTTTCAAAGTCATTAAAAAAACCTCCTCATTTAAACCCCGTAATTTTAACCAACACGGGCTCTATTTGCTTTTCACCAATTCAGAGCTGATATGCTAGTTTAATATAAAAAAAAGGGTGTTAACTCTAATATAAGTGTTCACCCTTTGATTTTACTAATTAATTCTAATGTGCTGTGATTTATACTATTTCCTTCGTTTTCTAATGACTCAATAATCTTTGCAATATCTTTCTCGTCAAGACTTTTCAGATACTCAATAAACACTGAAAGCTTTTTATATTCAGTAATAGAAAACAATACTGCATCCGGTTGGTTATTTTTCAAAATAAATATCTTACCTAAACCTTCTGCTTTTTCCCTGCAAGCTTTATAATTCTTTATCATTTCAGAGTTAGAGACGATTGCTTTAGTTGAAATATTCATTTTAATATCCCTAGCCTTTTCTTTAGTATAGTTATATCATATAATAATATTAACTATTTGTCAAATTATAATTAGAATAATAATTGGAGTGAAAGTTGGAACAAATATACTTTAAAACATCTTAATTTTTAACGAAACATCTTTATTGTCATCAAACAACCAAAAAAGGAAAAGTATGCCATTTTTATTTACCATTACATTTGCGATGTGGAAAAAATTGAGCGTAAGTTCAACATCTAGTTTGCTTAGCGTATGCTTACGCTTTTTGTTGGTACAACCCCAATTACTTCTCCAGTATCTGATACACCAATTATTATGTAGCAATCCCTGTCATGAACTGTATTTACAAAACAAAGAATATCATGTAAGGGACTTTCATTGTCTTTGTGCCATTCTTGCTTGGAACCCCAACAATTACACGAAAGGATAATTTTAACATTATCTAATCATTTTTGTAGTTTAAAAATTATATGATACAATAAACTAATAATTATTCAGTACATGGAGTTATTAATAGATACAAAAAGGGAGGCAAGCAATGAAAAGATTAGTACTCTTATTTTCCACGTTCTTGCTAACAGTATTTATTGTTAGTGCATGTGGAGACAATAAAAAGGAAATAACAGAACAAGCAGATCAATCCGAAGCGAACGATGCGGAAAATAATACCTCAGAAGGAAATACGTATAATGGTTACCCAGACTTGATCACTTATATGGAAAAAGAACTAGAAGGAAAAGCGAACATGCTTTATGAAAATAGCGAAGCCCAAACACATGAAATGGAAGATGTTACAGTCACATTAGATTCTTATGTATTAGTCGAATTAAATGACTTTAACAATACAAACGCTGATGCCTTTGATGGTGAAAATGATGGGGCTGTCATTATCGCTCATTATACAATTGAAAATGAGCTAGATCATGACACATATTATATGCCACATCCTTATATGGAAATTCACGGTGCAGATCAAACATATAGCGATTATTATAAACTGCTGCCGGAGGAGGAACGATTAACCGAAAAGCTAAGTGACGAAAACGATTATTTAATAAAAGCGGGAGAAACAATTAGTGGTTATTATGGCTATGCATTTGGAAAAGAAACGTTAGATAAAGCTTTAGATTTATCAACAGTAACCGTTTATATTGGCGAACCACACTCCGAAAAAGGGAATGAAGTTGATTCCGTCTTTGGCAAACCGACTCAATTTACATTAAGTGTAAATGAGGATGGCGCAAAAAAGACTACCCAATGAAGTGTTTTATCATTATAAAGTAATAGTTGATGGCATGGGTGAAAAAACAATGCTGAAGGAAAAAAAGGATATTCATCTAAGTGAGCAGTTTGATGAAGTCACCGTTACATTAGACGGATATCAATTTACAGTATTCACTCCGAATTCAAGGATAGAAGATCATTTCACATCCTTTGACAATGGTATTGTTCTATTAACCGTAATATTTTTGATTGATAATGCTGGAAAAGAAGAAATGGGATTAGCCTCCATTAATTCACGGATCCATATAGGCGATGGCTCTGCCTGTGAGCTTAGTGATGGCTTCCTCCTATAACTTGGTGCACGTGACATTGTAAAGGTTAAAGAATCCAGTGAATTATTACAACTATTTGAAGGAGATATTGCTGCAAAATAGATCAAAATGGAATAGAGGAAATGTCAATAATGATAGGGGGTTGGATAAAAAGAATGGATAGAAAAACCTCCATTCTTTGGGATGCGAAACTTAAGTAAGTTTATAATAAGCAAGTTACCTTTTGTCAACATTTTCTAATAATTATTTATCTGAATTTACTTACTAAAATCTAAAGCGTTACCTCTTCCCCACTCTCCAGCCAAACCTTCTCTCCAAAATGCCGAATTTCGAGGCCATCTCCCTCGATAATCAAATAAGTCACACTATCCCTATCCAGATGGACTTTTAGTAATCTTCCCCGAAACTGTATCTTAAACTCTAATGAATTCCATTGTTCAGGTAAGGATGGAGCGAGTGATAAGCCGTCTTCCTTCACCCGCACTCCTGCAAACCCATAAACAATTGCAAGCCATGTACCGCCCATATTTGCCATATGAAGGCCATCTTTTGTGTTCCCATGTGTATTATCTAAATCAAGCCGAGCAGTCTCTAAGAAATAATCATATGCTTTTTCTTTATAGCCGAGCTTCGATGCCATAATACTAAACGCACAATGAGAAAGTGAGGAATCATGCGTTGTTATTTCCTCATAATAATCGTAGGATCTTTTCATTGTTTCGAAATCCTGTTCATCCTCCAGCAAGAAATGAGCTAGGACAGTATCCGCTTGCTTGCAAACTTGATAGCGATATAATGTTAGTGGATGATAATTTAATAGTAATGGAAATTTATCTGCTGGCGTGTTCTCTAAAACCCAACGCTGCTTTTGTAAAAAGGTATCATCCTGTGCATTGATTTTTAATTGCTCATCATATGGCAGATACATTTTCTCGCCCGCTTCCTGCCACTCCCCTGCTTCTTTTTGCGATATGTCCAGTTGCTCAACAAGCTTAGCCAAAACAACCGGCTCCGTTTCCTCAAGCAGATTGTACACCTTTGAAGCCCATATTAAATTATGCTTCGCCATTACATTTGTATAATAATTATTGTTCACAATACATGTATACTCATCCGGCCCGGTTACATCATCTATACGGAACTGACCATCCAGCATATGCCCTGTATCCATCCACAATCTTGCTGTTTCGAATAAAACCTCTGCCATATTATCCTTTAGAAAGGCTTCATCCTTCGTTACTAAATAATACTGAATATAGCTATAAGCAATATCAGCACTAATATGATACTGGGCGGTGCCTGCCGGGAAAAATGCAGAGCTCTCTGGTCCAGTAATTGTACGCCATGGGAATAATGCGCCTTTATTATGTCCCATCTCACGTGCTCTTTTGCGGGCACTATCCAGAAGAGAGTAACGATGTAGTAAGAGATTTTTGGCAATCTCCGCATCTGTCATTAGGAAAACTGGAAAAATATAAATTTCCGTATCCCAGAAATAATGACCTTCATAGCCTTCTCCTGAAAGTCCTTTGGCTGAGATATTGCTGTAAGAATCCTTCCCGACAGACTGTAGCAGCTGATAAATATTAAAACGGATGCCACTTTGGAGAGCCGTGTCTCCATCAATTAATATATCCGCCTTTTTCCAGAATTGATCCAGATAAGCTTGCTGTGCTTGCAATAAATCTGCGAAATTTTTACCTTCAATTTGCCGATGAATAGCAATCGCTTCTTCAATTAATGTGTCGCCATGACGGAATGTATCTGTATAAACATTATATTTTGTAAAGCGAATCGTGCCACATGCAGTATAAGTTTCCTTTATGCTGCTGTTCGTTTGTGTTGTATGGCAGGTGAATGATGAAGCTTCTATTACAGAGGAGGAAACACATGCAACCTCTAGCTTTGTTCCAGTTGTTCTATTTTTGATGATACTCAAATGTTCTTCTTTCTTTATATCCGCAACCTCTAACCGCTTCGCATGTCCGGAAGATATACGAGGATCATTTGGGTCGACAAAGTTTTTTACGTCACCAGCTAGTGTAGAAACAATTTTAATCTCATCTATCACACTAATTGGCTCTACCTTTAAATCAATTGCAAATAATTCTCTCGTCACGAAAGAAACGATTCTTCTGAAATGCAGTTTCACTTCTTTTCCATTAGGGGATTTCCAGTGAATCATCCGTTCCGCAAATCCTTTATCCATATGTAAATTACGCTCAAATGCAAGTACTTCACCAGAGAATAAATCAAATCGTTCTCCATCAAGATAAACTTCAATCGTTTGTCCATCTAAAATGTTAACAATTTTTTGCTGTTTCTCAGGAAACGCATATAATTTTTCCCCATAACTGATTTCTGTTTCATCATGAAACGCATTAATATATGTACCCCGAATAGATTTGAATGCAGCATCATAGCCTTCTTCAAAGTTTCCTCTCACTCCGAGATATCCATTTCCTAAAGAGAAAAGACTTTCATTGGTGAGCAAATTTTCATTGTCGAGCTCTGATTTTGTCAGTTTCCAGGTCATCCTTCTACCTCCTTATACTGCCATCCATTGCTGATATTTCCTGATAATCTCTGAAAAATTGAGCTGGGAGGTATCACGTACAACATAATCCGCTTCTCCTAAATATGCCACATCTCCGACACCAACCGAAAACATTGCTGCTTGGTTTAATGCCTCAACCCCTGAAGCGGCATCTTCAATACCAACGCATTGATCGTAAGGGATATTAAAATAATCTGCAGCAGTTGTAAACGTTTCAGGATTCGGTTTCCCTTTCGTTACTTTCGCTGCATCAACGAGATAATCAAAATATTGGATTAGACCGAGCTGCTCCAGGACAGCTTTCGCATTTCTACTTGAAGATCCAAGTGCAATTTTGATATTATTTGCTCTTATTTCTTTTAATAATGTCTCAATCCCCGGTAAAATATTTGCAGAACCGAGTGAATTGATTAATTCCTGATAATGCATATTCTTTCTTGTCGCTAAAGCTTCCAGCTCATCTGCTGTTCGTTGTTTGTTCGTTTGATCAAGCTCTAGAATTCGGTTCAATGACTCGATTCTGCCAATACCTTTTAATTGTTCATTAAAGTTCCGGTCAATTTGAATCCCAATTTCACTCGCCAGTTTTTTCCACGCTAAATAATGAAATTCTGAAGTGTCGGTAATGACACCATCTAAATCAAATATAAAAACTTTTGGGTCATCTGCCACCATTCTTAATCATCCCTTGCTTCACTTTATTCATTGCTGCTTTTTTCGCTCGCTTCGTAGGTCCAATGCTCTCACACTTTCTCGAATCATTAGTTTATGACCAACAAATACATGACGGTTCTCAACATTATTTTCCATCAATTTCTGCAATAAAATTGCAGACTCCCGCCCGATTTCTTCAAAGTCCTGATACACAGTCGTCAGCTTCGGATTTGAATAGTTGCTGAAAACAAGATCATCAAAGCCAGTAACTGAAATATCAGCTGGTATAGACAGGCCAACCTCTTTAATTGCTTTCATGACACCAAAAGCCATTAAATCACTAAAACAGAGAAAAGCGGTAGGACGTTTATCCTGTAGTATTTTTTTTGCTTGCTCATATGCCTTTTCCTCGGAAAAATCTGCATAGTGCACTGCTTCGTCCTCGAGCTCTCGCTGGTAGGAAGCAAAAGCCTTCTTCACGCCTTTCATTCGTTCTACATTAACATAGGTTTCTTTTACTCCTGCCATCACCACGATGTCACGGTGATTTCTCTCTAATAAATAAATAGCTATCTCCTTACTGGCCTTCACATTATCAATCGAAACACTTCCGATAAACTGGTTCTCTCTAGCTGTTACAATATCAACATAAACAACAGGCATATTTGTATCGATTAATTCTTTAAAATAGGGATCATCTGTACGAATCCCTTGCAAAATTGCCCCGCCTATATTTCTTTCACGGCAAAATTGTGCATAGCTCTTTTGCTTTTGCTTCTGGCTGTCAATCAGGAAAATGGATAATTCATATTGGTTCTCTTCAGCAGCAGTATATACGCCTTTAAAAATATCTAACGCATTTGTATCTTTTTCATTATTATTCAAAACCCCTGAGGAAATTAATCCAATCGTTCGCTGTTTTTTGGATGATAAATTTTTTGCTACGATATTTGGTGTATAGTTTAATTCTTTTGCAATCTTAAAAATACGCATGCGTGTTTTCTCATTTATATCTGTATAATTATTAAAAGCTTTTGAAACAACACTTACGGATACCCCAGCTTTTTTTGCAACATCTTTAATTGTAGCCAATCTTTTTACCTCTCCCTAAAATCAATTATTCTTTTCTATTAAAATCAACCTTGACTCTCTACAGTTTTTCGTTGAATTTTCAAAGCAAAACGATAAAATACATAGAATGAAAGCATAGCACTGGCAGTCCCTAGGAAAAACGGTAATAAAAACCATATCTCAACTATCGACGTAATTAGTATAAAATGAATAATCAATATAGAAAGGCATAATAATGGACTACCAATTGTAACAAAAAAAGCATGTTTAAAATAATCCTTTACTTTCATATGATAGTGAGTAAATATAGAAAAATAGTTGATATTCATTATAAATAAGCCAATACCACCGATTGCGAAAAGGATGATTAACAATTCATTTTTTCCATAGAAATATACAATGTCAATCATCCATACAAACCAAATGATTGCCCAAGCTATACCTGATAGTAAACTCTCTTTATAATTATCTTTAAAATAAGTAAAATAACTTTTTATTATTGATGGCTGTTCCTGCCTCATTATCCAATCACGTACAGTTGCATACATGGCAATCGTGCTAGGAAACAGCAGCAAAGGGAAAAATAATAGTGCTGGTAATGAATAAAGGAGGTTTCCAGTAAAATATTCATGCTGCAAGGCACTTATCACAATAATGAAGATTGGTAAATTCATGATAAACCATATTATATTTATTATTGTCAGCCGCATAAACCAATTTGCAAGTCTATGAAGTCCTCCCATAAAGCCTGATGATAACCCCATCTTTTTTATCCCTCCCTGTCGTCAGAATCCTTCAAACAAATGATGCTTTCACAAGGTTATTTCACTGCACCTTCTCCAATTCCTTCAATTATATGTCTTTGTGCTGATGCGTAAAAAATTACAATCGGAATAATCGTCAGCATCAATCCGGCCATCGCTAAATTCCATTGAATCGTAAATTCTCCAAAGAAATAAAAAGTTGATAATGGAATTGTTCGGAGTGCCGTATCACGCAAAACTAATGAAGGCAATAGATAGTCATTCCAAATACTGATGACATTGATAATTAAAACAGTCACAGTAATTGGCTTTAATATTGGAAAAATAACCCTCCAAAAGATGCCGAATTTCGATGCCCCATCGATTGTCGCCGCTTCTTCCAATGAAATCGGAATCGACTTAACAAAACCATGATACAGAAAAACAGAAATTGCCGAATTAAAGCCGACATGCATAAATATTAACCCCTCACGGCTATTGAGCATTGGGATACCTGTCGCACCCATAATATTATTCATCAGTTGAATTAATGGCATCATAATTGTCTGGAACGGGATAAGCATGGTAGCAATAAAACCCATAAAAATAATTCTGCTCAGAATATTATCATTTCTCGCTAACATCCAGGCTGTCATAGAAGACAAAATTACAATGATAATTACGGAAATAATTGTAATATAGAGCGAATTGCCAAGTGCACTCATAAAGTTCATTTTTTCCATTGCTTGTGCGTAATATTCTAAGCTGAATGAATCAGGAAATGCCAGCACATTTTCGTATAAACTCTGACGATCTTTAAATGAGTTTACGATAATGATATAGATAGGAGATAAAAATAGAAGTGCAACGATGAAGAGTAATACTTCTTGTGAAATTTTCCCTGCTCTTTTCATTGCATTTCTACCTCCCGTTTCTTCGTTATATATACCTGTGTCAGAGAAATAACCGCAATAATGATAAAGAAGATAACCGCTTTAGCCTGACCATATCCATAATTGGCATATCCAAAGATTTCATTATAAATATTCATTGCAAATAACTCTGTAGCATTTGCTGGTCCCCCACCAGTTAGCGATAGGTTCGTATCATAGATTTTAAATCCCAGAGATAATGTAAGGAATAAACTAATCGTAAACGATGGCATTAATAATGGGAAAATAATTCTGCGATTACGCTGCCAGAGACTGGCGCCATCAATTTTAGCCGCTTCAATCACTTCACCAGGAATACTTTGGATTCCGGCAATATAAATGATCATAATATACCCAGCCATCTGCCATGTAAATACAATTACGAGTGCATACAAGGCATAGTCCGGATGCATTAGCCAGTTGAAAAATATTGTATCTAAACCAGTCCATTCGCCTATCATTACAAATACATCAGAAAAGACAAATTTCCAAATATAACCTAATAGCAATCCACCGATTAAATAAGGCATGAAAACAAACGTGCGAGCAATATTCGCTGTTCGCAACTTTGAAGTTACAAGTAATGCAAAGGTAAGTCCAACAACGTTAACAGCAATTACTGCGAGAACTGTAAATTTAATTGTAATCCATGCTGAATCCAAAAAGCGGGAATCACTAAATAATTGAATATAATTTTCGATCCCGACAGGCATCATAGGATTACTTCTAATTCCATCCCATTCAAAAAAGGAATAAAAAATACCTATGATAAACGGCACAATAACAACAGTTACAAAGATTACTAGAAGCGGTACAACAAATAATGCATACCAGCCCCAATTTTTTCTTTTAGCCACGTCAAAACCTTCCTTCTCATAGTTTGAATCCGGAAATAATGGACGCGCCACCTGATGCGGGTGGCGTGTCCTGTGATTGAACTACTTTATTTTACTGATTTTTGCCATGCCACATCGAGGTTTTCAATAAATTCCTGTCCTGTCATTTCTTCATTTAAGAAGAAATCTTGTGCCGCAGGAGTCATATCATTTGGAACGACGTTCGCTGGATAATAGTTTTGCGCCCATGGAATGGTTTCTCCACTATTTGATGCTTCAAAAACTGCTTGTGACAATGGATCTAAATCATTTGCTTCGATGTTTGTCATTGCTGGTACGAAACCAAACTCTTCAACAATATAGCGTTGGCCAACCTCACTGGATACTAACCAATTTATAAAGTCGCTTGCCGCTTGAATTTCTGACTCATCTTTCGTACCGTTAATCGCCCAGTTATTACCAACACCAACAGCTAATTTATCATTTCCATTAAGGGGGAAAGGAAGCATGCCTACTTCAAAATCTAAATCATATTCTTCAAGCATTCCATATGCCCAGTTTCCTTGATGAATCATTGCTGTTTTTCCTGTTGCAAAGTCACCAATTTCTTCATCATATGTGACATCTAAAGGATTTTTTGTGTTTGCTTTAATTGCATCGAAAAATTCACCAAACTCCTGGAATTCTGGTGTCTCAGCCATTGTTACTTCTCCAGCTGATAATTGATCGATAAATTCAAAGTGATCGTCTTGTATAGAGAATGGATAGTTACTAATGTGGCCAATTAAAAAATAGGCATCTTGCGCAAGACCCAATCCATTAATTCCTTCATCATTAAGCTTTTCTAATGTACTTACAAATGAATCTAAATCTGCTACATCTTCCGGACTTACTAAATCCTTGTTATACACTAAACCAAAGCCCTCTACACCATATGGTACACCAACAACTTTTCCATCAAGTGCTAATTCCATGTTTGGTGCAATGTTTGCTACATAGTCTTCATCACTCATATCATAAAGATAAGATTCCAGCTTTTCTGCTTCTTTCACATGCTGCAGACTAAAAATAGATGGACCTTGATCCGTGTTCAATTGAATTTGCAGTTGTTGGAAGTAATCATCACCTGTTGTACCGACAACCTCTACTTCAACACCTGTTTCCTCAGTATATTCCTTTGCTAATGCCTGTAACTGATCAGATATTTCTACTTTACTTTGGAAAATCGTAATTTTATTTGCTGAACCTTCTTCAGCACCTTCATTATTTCCGTTGACACTATCATCTCCGCCACAAGCTGCCAAAATCAATAAAAATCCAATTACAATCAAGCTTGCTAATGTTTTCTTACTTGCCTTCATTTTAATGCCCCCTATCTTTAAATTTATAGTAAATAAAATGTATACCATTTTATAACTAATGAAATTCATTTATTACTATTTCAATAGAATCTGTGCATTGATATGCTGTGCCAAAAACCTCAAATTCTATTTTTTCATTACTTTCAACAGTTACCGTTAATAATGTTTTTGTAATAAACAATGTAAGCAGCTGTCCCTGCCATACAATCGTGAGCTTCATTTGCTCCCAATGTGCTGGAAGATGCGGATTTATTCGCAACCTTCCATTTGCCAGGCGAACACCTGCAAAGCCAAACACTGCAGCTTGCCAGACACCGCCAATTGCAGCGGCATGTATTCCTTCATCTGAGGTATTCATATCAGGCCCCAAATCAATTTCAGCTGCTTTTCTAAACAGTGTGTATGCTAACTCCTTTTCGCCTAGATCACTTGCTAATACTGCATGAGTTGCAAGACTTAAACTGGAATCATGCAATGTTCTCGGTTCGTAATAATAGAAATTGGCACGCATCACTGCTTCATTAAAACGCGGGTCATTTTGTAAAAATGTTTGCTCGAATAGATAGAACAAGATCAATGTATCTGCTTGTTTCGTTACTTGAATTTCATTTATTTGTTCTGGATTATAGTCACGATAAATGCTTCGAATCATTTCCTGCTCTTTATATTTCGTTAAATCAATCTCTTTCAAGCTTAAGTACGTATCATCCTGGGGAATAACAAGATCTTCCTCACGCGGATCTGGCAAATAAAGCTTATTCGCTTTTTCGTTGATTGCTTTAATTGGAATATCCAGTTTTTCACTAAGTGATTCTAGTAAGCTAGGATTCTCACTTGCCAATTTTTCATAGTAACGCAGTGCCAGCTGCATATTGAAATACGCCATATAATTTGTAAAAGCATTATTGTTTACATGCTCTTTATACTCATCCGGGCCAATAACCCCATTGATATGGTATAATCCTTCTTTTTCATTCCATTCAACCCTGCTTGCCCAAAACTTTGCAGTATCAAAAATAATTTCGTAACCGGATTTGTCCATAAATGCCTTATCAGCTGTAACTTGATGATATTGGTAAACAGCAAAGGCAATATCTGCCGTAATATGCTGTTCAATAAAACCTGACCAGATTTTTGTCTGTTCTCCTGTTACAACATCGACATCACCATAAAGTGGCGTTACTTCCCCGTCAGTCGGCCAGGCTACCTCCCAAGGATACATTGCTCCTTCAAATCCATTGTCTATTGCTTTTTTTCTGGCTCCAGCTAAACCATGATAACGATAAGTTAAGAGTGATCTTGCAACTTCTGGGTTTGAATAAGTAAAAAACGGCAGAATAAATAGTTCTGTATCCCAGAAGGAATGTCCCTTATAACCTTCTCCACTTAATGCCTTCGCGGCAATTCCCATACGATCATCATGTTTTGGGGTCATCACGGTTAAATGATAGAGTGCAAATCGAATAGCCAGTTCATCGAAGGCGCTTTCACTTTTGATTTCAAAGTTATACTTATCCCAGACTTGATGCATCCACGCTTCTTGGTGTCGCTGAAATAAACGATCATAGCCCATGATTGCGATTGTCTGTAAATCTTCCAAGGAATGCTTTTTTAATTGCTCTAGTGAATAATTTGAATGGTCAAATGTCTTATCTCTGCTTGTATACACGGTTGTCAGCTTTTCAAAGCTTAAATGATCGTTTGGTTCCAGATCGAAATGGTAAGTGAGCCAGACTTTTCGGCATTCCATATTCATAATCGGTTCTTCCTCGAGTATCTCACTGTTTACCGATATGTTATGTGTCGTATTAATAACCGCGTCAATGCCGGATTCATTTGTTGTTTGGATGAGCTGGATATATTTCTTATCAAAAATTCGTCGCTCCCCTTCCAGAAAGTGCTGGGAGCCCGAATTGCTCATTTGCGCATTTATACCAGAATCGATTGAAATTTGCACTGGATGTGTCAGGCTTTCAATGCTTACTTTCATTCCAATTAAATGAAGGTTATCAAGTGAAACAAACCTCCTGAAATGGAACTTCAATTCTTTTCCCTGCGGAGAAGTCCAATAAATCTCTCGACTTAGCTCTGCTGTATTCAAATTGAGCTGGCGTATGTACCCTTTCGTTTCTCCTAATTCCAAACTAAATCTTTCGCCATCAACCCGAATATCCAACCTTGTAACATCGGCTAAATTCGCAAGCTCTGTTACTTCATTTTGCTGTGCTTTATTAAACGTTCCGCTAACGAATAAATTTCTTGTTTCGTTTATATAAGGCTCTTCCGTAGCAGAACGGAGCCCCATATACCCGTTACCGAGATACATAATTGCTTCACATTTCCCGAGTTGATCCGATGAAAATTCAGTTTCAGAGACAATCCAATTTTTAAATTCTCCATCTCCCATAAAATAATTCATCATTGCATGCCCCTCCTTTCCAATTGAAAGATATAATTACGAAAACGTTTTTGTTGTTAATAAAAATAAATACGTTTTGGCGGCATTATCATTGTATTACTGAAAACCGAAAACGTTTTAGAAAATAAATAAAAAAAATAAGAGCGCTTACACTGATAGTATAGGACGATAAAATAAGGATGTCAAGAGCCTAACCTATGATTTGTTAAGCATATTTGAGACTCCCACGGCTAAAGCCGCTAGCTCCAAACCTAAAGATTTGAACGAGTGGGATTCTTGCATGACTTACCAATCCAATTCTGTTTTGAACAGCTTGCAAGTTAAGGAGCATCTCATTTCCCCGCCCCGTCTTGTTAACCAATCTTGATAGGCGTGTACCAAAACAGGCGGTGTCGCTATTACCACGACACTAATTGTTTTTCGTCTCCTCGACAGATAGTCCGCTCACTACTTTCGATATTAATGGCGGCGTTTACATCTGCGTGGCTCCGATAGCCACACTTTTTACAACAAAAATCATCTATGTTCCGGTTTCTTTTATCAACATGGCCACATTTGTGAGGTGTAAGTTGGATTAACATACTCAACCAAGATTCCTGCCATTTGTGCTTTGTATACAATAAACTGTTGCAATAGATAATGACAAAAGGGAACATTTGCACTATTTTAAAACATTGCTTTCATGCATGTCTCAAGAAAAAATACTTGAAGTGGTACAAACCTTCTTATTTTATACCACTCCGTATTGGTCCTCACTTTCATCCCACGTCTAAGGACAGAGGGCTTTCCCGTTCGGAAAATATATATAGCTTTTAGAATCAACTTCCTTACCACATTCCGACATGAATGATTCTCACATTTTTTCATAGTACCCACCTTCCTTTTATATAACAAAGTTTAATCGTTATTTGTGTTATATAAAATCGCTACGATTCCCAAAAATAATGCAATACCTTTTTATAAAAATTCGAAAATTTATTATTGAATAATACGAGAGAGGCGTGAAATGATTGATATTAAAGCAGATTCTTTTTATATGAACTGGTGTATCCTTGTAAAATATTTTTTGTATAATTTTCTTTTCTATTTTGTGTAGCGATTTGCATAGGAGCTTGCGACAAATGATTCCGGCTTTATTTTTGGTTCAATGCCTAATGACTCCATTCTTGAAACCATTTCACTAACAAATATTCTTGTTTTATTTTTCCTGCCATACCCAATATCAATGTGACCTTCAATGCTAAAGGAGGCGCCCCTGTATATATTTGGCAAGATAACGGCAATCAGCTGCTCCTTCATCTCTTCGCTAAACATCGATACAACTTCTTCCGTTAACGTTGTTTCATAAGAAATCCGTTCATGTAAATTGATCATTTTTCTAGGGATAATTACTTTTCGTATACATGCCCAAGCACCTTTTGTTTCGCGCTGTATAACAATTCCGGTAATGAAGCGTGTATAGGACGGATGCACTTGCGAATCTGTCCCAAACATTAATTTATAATTTCCATTCGGGTCGCTCTCCATAAAGTTTAAAATATGCTGGAACACCTCAGAAAAAGACATATCTTTTCGGGTTAGGTTATGAAATGAAAAATTATATATATTTAAATCAGCCATGTGATAATTTTTCTCCCTTCAAAGTTGAAGATTTCTTTACCAGATAGAATTCAAAACCTTAATCCTTCTATATTATTAATTATAACCATTTTGGGTTGTGAATAATTTAAAGTAAACACAAATTTTTTTTACTTTATTATAAGATTAACCATTTAAATTGTGAGGATCTACACTCCAACTCTTGAACTTGGCAGTTATTTAATTTCAATACTCAGCTATAAGTGCGTGTTCAAAAAGGAGGATAAAAAGGACCAAGAAGTTCGAGGCGGTGCGTTTCGAGCAGCGGAATGTATGCATTTAGATACATGAGTAGCGGAGAAACAAGCCAACGGAGAAACAAGCCAACGAAGAAATTCGCAGTGTCATTTTTACCGGACTTTTTGAACATCCTCTATAATGCTATAATTAAATAAATATCATTTATGATCAAGGAGTAAAGTAATGGCAAAGAAAAAATATTATGTAGTATGGGCAGGTAGGAAACCTGGGATTTATTCAACCTGGACAGAATGCCAAGCACAGACGAATAACTTTAAACAAGCAAAATTCAAATCATTTGAAAGTCGGGAACAAGCGGAAAAGGCTTATCGTGAAGGCTGGGAGGCTCATTGGGGAAATCGAAGTTCCCAAAAAGCTTTAAAAAATCAACTGAAGAAAAATGAAGCCTCAAATACATCAACCTCTAACGAAATTGATTATAACAGTATTTCTGTTGATGTCGGTACACGAGGAAATCCGGGTCCTGTAGAATATCAAGGTGTCGATACAAGAACAGGAGAAGTCCTTTTTTCATATGGACCAATCAGTAAAGGCACTAATAATTTAGGGGAATTCCTTGCAATTGTTCATGCATTAGCATACTTGAATAAAATCGGAAGCAATAAAACGATTTATACAGATTCACAAAATGCCATGAAATGGGTAAGAGAAAAAAAAGTATCAACAACACTTAAAAGAGATAAAACCACTGCTGAAATATGGCATTTAATTGACCGTGCTCTTGACTGGCTTCACACTCACTCCTATGAAAATAAAATACTAAAATGGGAGACAAAGAAATGGGGAGAAATTAAAGCGGATTATGGCCGAAAATAGAAGAGGAAATAAAGCCACAAGTGCGACTAATTCTCTGACAAAGCCAATCGACAAGTTTTCTATATCAATAGTTGCATTCACTATTTATATCACTCCTCTTTAATATCTGCTTATTAACATTAATAGAGGATGTTCAAAAAGGCCGGTAAAAATGACATTTCGAATTTCGCACGAATGCTTGCTTTTCGTATCCTTGGAAAAGCAAGCATTCCTGTGTGATAAAACATCATAGCTCGGTTAACTTGATTCAAGACCTTCACCATTTTTTTTATAATTTATTTCAATTATTCGTCCATCGGGATATTTCTTTAACAGAGCCATTTTCTGTTTCATAAATAATGTAAGTCTCATTTGCTTTTGCATCAATTTTTGCTCTTTCTCCAGTCATTTTAACCCACTTATCAATCCAGGCGAATTTTCGTTCATGAAAACTATCCTCTTCTTTTCTGTCTTTATGCATAAAAACACCGCCTTTTTATTTCCATTATAGCATATCAAAAATGCTTAAACCCTCTTGTTTTATTATTGGCTAACTACATACTATGTATGATTCCCATTCCAAACCTAGTCAAAAAGGACTTACACTTGATGATAAGCACCCAATTTCAAAATTTCTTCGACTGTCAGTAAAGGAAATACTCTGCGTCCTTCCGCAATGAATAATTCCACGCTCCACTATATATTTAGAGTTTTTTTTAAAGCAGATTCATTTAAATTCCATTATATTCGACAATACATTTTCATAATCCCCCATTTCTTATTTACCGTTCAACATTTTCTCCTTGTTTCGACAGATAAATCGTTAAATTATACCCCGCTAGTTCAAGAGTTCGTTTACATTGTTCATTGATATTATCCGGAAGAAAGCGAAGTATCACTCCATTTTGTTGGATGTATATGATTTTAATTTTTTGAAGTTCTTTCAGTAATACTTGACCTTTATAGGTTTGGAGAACACATCATGTTAACAATAGAAATCTCCCAAAAACTTGGGAAGATTATTGGTACATCATTAAAGTTCGCAAAAGTTGCTTTGTTAGGCTCAGTAACCTCCATACCGAAATAGGGCGTATTATAATGGTCACTTATTTGAAAATCAAAACCAATCCCTTCTACATTTTTTATTTCCAAGCTAAATAAACTGCCTAACATTTTGCTAGGCAGTTTTTTCTGATTAATCATTAAGCGCTCCCACTTCTTCATAATACTTTTTTGCACCAGAATGTAGAGGACCAACTAAATTTTTTGTTGCATTTTCCAATGTGTAATAGTCAAGTGACCCATGAATATTTGGAAGTTGGTCGATATTATCATTAATTGCTTTTGTAATCTGATAAACTGTTTCATCGTCTAATTCACTATTAACTGTTAAAACATTACCCATGGATGCGGTTGGGATTTCTTCATCACCATTGACAACATCACTGTATGTGCCTGCAGGAATTGGATTTTCTTCTAAGCCGAATTCTGTTAAATAGCTAATAAGCTCTTCAGACATCGGCAAAATTTTAATGTCCTTATTGACAGAAACTTCTGTGATTGCAGCAGCTGGTAAAGCTAATTGAGAAAAAATGGCTGTTGCGTTACCGTTTCTTAAAGCATCTGATTGCTCATCATAACTACCATGGCTCACTTTTCCGCCGGCATCTTTAATATCATCATAATTTGTGTCGTAAAAATCTAGTATTTTTCTAAACACCCATTCATCAGAGTTGTTAACTGGAGTAACTACAATATTTAACTTTTCTTTATTCTCAAAAAGATCATCAACTGTATCAGCTTCAAGAGAAGCATCTACGACAAAGTGAAAGTGGTTTGTTCCGAATCCGTTACCGATGATAGATACATTTTCAAACTTTTCTTCAAATGGATCTTCTCCATTTAATCCCGCACTAATAAATGGTGGTTGCATCCATGCTAATTGTGCTTCATTTGTTGCCACAAAAGGCATGTTTTGTAAGGAACCACCTGGAATCGTACTAATACCCTTTCGGTAAATAAATGATAACTGATTATTTTAGATATAAATAATCCTATGAACTAATTAATGCAATCTAGAGATATTTCTTAAATATAATAAATTGCTGAAAAGAGCAAGATTAGAACTAAACTGGGTAATAGATTAGGAACTCTAATTTTTACCACTTCTAATAGATTAAGTCCAACAGCAATTACAAGAATTCCACCAACTCCCGCAAATTCGGAAATAAATAGATTTAATAGTCCCTCAGAAATTACATTTGAAAATAATGCGGCTAATATTGTGAGTGCTCCTTGGACAATTAATACTAAAAACCCTGATAATATTACCCCATTACCTACTGTAACAGTCAAAAAAATTGCACTAATCCCGTCCATTATTGACTTAGTAAAAAAAAGTGTATGATCGTTTCTAATACCACTATCAACGGCACCAACTATTGCCATTGCACCGCCTAAATAAAATACAGAAGCCATCAGAAATGATTCCATTGTTCTTTGGCCGTCTATTAATTTAATTTTTGATTCTACTGAGGTTAATAACTTCATAATTCTCTTTTCAATATCAAAGTACTCGCCAATCATTGCACCAATTAGTAAACTTAATAGGGCTAATATTATTTGATTGCTGTTTAAAACCATTTCAACGCCAATCATAACTACTACTAAAGCAATGACTTGGAGAATTGACTGTTTAATTTTTTCTGGTATATTACCACAAAATACACCAATAATTCCACCGACAATAATAGCAATTGCATTTACAATAGCTCCTAATAAGATCATCTTGTCACCTTTTTTCAAAAGATAAGTTAGTGAAACAGTTCAGTCCCACTAACCTATCAAAATATAACTTATTTAGCTAATCTTCCACCATCTACGTTGTAGTGTGCACCTGTGACGAATGAAGATCTGTCAGATGCTAAGAATAATACTACTTGTCCTACTTCTTCTGGTTGACCGTAACGCTTCATAGGGATTTTACTCTCATAGATTTTTCTAGCTGCTTCTGGATCTCCTGTACCTTCTTCTAAAGATCTCATTAGGCGACTGTTAATAGAAGAAGGGCAGATCGCGTTAACACGTACTCCAGAATCCTCACACTCTAATGCAGCTGTTTTCGTTAATCCAATAACCGCGTGCTTAGATGCAACATATGCTCCTAAACCTTGAGCACTGCCAATGCCTGCATCAGAGGCTGTGTTAATGATTGATCCTGACCCTTGTTTTAACATTACACGTAGAGCATGTTTTAATCCTAAGAATACCCCTACTACGTTAACATCTAATACGTTATTCATATTTTCTATAGTTGTATCTACTAGATCAGTTACTTCTCCTTCGATACCAGCATTGTTGAATAATACATCAATGCGACCGAATTTTTCAACTGCTTTACTAATAACATTCTCAACATCAGCTTCAACTGTAACGTTTGCTGTTAATAATAAATGATTTTCTTCTTCTAATCCGATTGAGCTTGCTACTTCTTTTAAACTATCTAAATTTAAATCTACAAGTACTAATTTAGCTCCTTCTTCCTTAAAAAGTTTTGATGTTGCTTTTCCAATAATTCCTGATGCTCCAGTAATAATTATTACTTTATCTTTTAAGTTCATAATATTTCCTCCTTGAATTTATTAACAATTATTTAAATACTTGGTTTTGTTCCTATCTTGTCAGTTTTACTTTCTAGCTTTTTAGTCATTTTACTTACAATTAATATTAATAACGTTGATATGATGAAAGCGGGAACTAACTCATAAACATAATTATTTAATGGAGTGCTTACCCAAATAATAATGACTAAAGTTCCCGAAATCATTCCGGCAATTGCACCTTGTTTTGTAACAATATTTGTATATAAACTTAAGAATAGTAGCGGTCCAAAACTAGCTGCAAGTCCTCCCCAAGCATATAATACGAGTAAAAATACTGTTTGAATATTTAAAAGTGCGATTAACGTTGCTATGACCCCTAATAAAACCATTGTAATTCTACTAATTTTAATAATTTGCTCATTAGAATATTCTTTCTTAGTGAGTGCTTTCAATAAATCACTAGCAATCGCTTGAGTTGTTAAAATTAGTTGAGCTGAGAATGTCGATTGAATTGCAGCAAAGATTGCAGCTAATACAATACCCGCAAAAATTGGGTGGAACAATTCAAATGACATTGTTGGGAAAACATATTCCGGGTCTTCCAAATTTGGAAATATAATTCTTCCCATAATTCCAAGCAAGTTACTACTAGTCATCATAACTGTAACCCATACAACCGCAATAATCGATCCACTGTTAATTGTTTTTAAATCTTTTGCTGTTAAGAATCTTTGACTTATATGCGGTTGTCCAGGTATGCCCAAACCGAATAAAACATAACCAAGAATCATACCGATTGCTGCAGAACCAACTGCACCTGCTGTACTAGTACCTAATAAAGGGTCAATTGCTATCGCCTGCTCCCAGAAAGAACCCCATCCGCCTAATTTAAAGAAAATCATATATGCAGGGAATACAATTAAAATGGCTAACATGATTAGTCCTTGAATGAAGTCTGTCATCATAACAGAACGATATCCACCAATTACTGCATATCCAACTACAAACGCAGCACATAGTACTAATCCCATTTCGTAGTTGAAGTTTAATAGAACGTCTACTGTTTTTCCTGCTGCAGTTAATTGAGATGCCATATATGCAACGAAGAAAACTACAATGATAATACTTGCAATAATTTTTAGTACACTAGATTTGTCATTATATCTTTTTTCAAAATAATCAGCTAAACTAAGAACGTTATTTTTTACTCCGTATTCATGTAATTTTGGAGCAAATACAAACCAGTTTAAATAGTATCCAATTATGAAACCTGGTAACATCCACATTGTAGATGCACCAAAAACATATGCTGTACCAGCCGCTCCGATAAATACCCATCCACTCGAGTCAGTGGCACCGGCACTAATCGCTGTAACCCATGTACCGAAACTTCGATCTCCTAAGAAGTAACCTTCTTCACTTTTACTAATAAACCTCTCAGCTGTGACCCCAATGATGAAAACTGCTATTAAATAAATAAAAAAGGTTATTAACATTTTACCGTTCTCCTTTCACCTCACAAAAAAGTAATTCGGCCAAGATTATTTATTTTCATATTTGTTTTTAACGAACATTGCAGTAGTAGCAGTTATTACAATACCGACAATTGGTATCACTACATAAAAGATCCAAATAAATGAATTTATATTTCCCATAATAGTAAGCTCCCCTCACTTGTATTACCTTCAGAATAAAGTTAAGAGTTAATTCTTAACTTTATTCATCATTTACGTCAATTGTAATTGTTCGTACATCAGACATTTCTAAGATAGCGGATTTTCCACCGACTCTTCCGATACCACTAGACTTTCCTGAAACCCCACCAAAAGGAATGTGTGGTTCCCAATAGTCACTGTTATCATTAATATTAACTAATCCTGAGGGAATTTCTTCAGCTAATGTAAACGCTCGATTGATTTGATTAGTAAATATTGATGCAGTTAAACCCCATTTATTTTCCTTAAACATTTCTAACAATTCTTCAGTTGTTGAAAAAGTAAATAATGGAGCTATTGGTCCAAACGTTTCTTCCGTATAGTATAAGCTGTCTTTTGTAACATTTGTTACTACAGTCGGCATGAAATAAAGGCCTGATTCAACATCGTCTACTTTATTTCCACCTAATAAGAATGTTGCTCCTTTTTCTTTACTATCATTTGCATGCTCGATATTCTTTGCAAATACCACTTCGTTATTTAATGGCCCCATCATCGTACTTTCTTTGAATGGATCACCAACAACGATATTGTTTGCAATATTCGTAAGTTTTTCCGCTAATAAATCATGTACACTTTCATGTACAAAAATTCTCTCAGTCGCTGAACAAATTTGACCTGCATTAGTAAAACTAGCTTTTGCAATAGATTCAGCTACTTGATCAATGTTTGCATCTTCAAAAACTATTGTCGGTCCATTACCGCCTAATTCGATTAACAATGGCTTTCCAGCACCTCTTTGTGCGATTATATTTCCAGTCACTGTACTTCCACAAAATGCAATAGCATCTGTACCTTCATTTGAAACGATTTCATCTCCTACTACATTCCCCATACCAGTTATTAAGTTAATTACTCCATCCGGTACACCAGCTTCAGCAAAGCATTCCATTAATTTTACAGCTGTTACTGAAGTGGATGGAGCTGGAACCCATATGATAGTATTACCTGCTGCAAGTCCAGGTGCAATAAATTCTGTTGGCATCATATAAGGATAATTCCATGGCGTAATTACTGCATAAACACCTTTTGGGTTATAATAGGTAAAAACTCTTTTATTAGGGGCTTTAACTGGAATTACTGAAGACTCAAGCCATTTAATTTGCTCTGCTGTTTCGCGAAAAGTTCTAATTACTGAATCAACTTCTCTTTTCGCTTCTGTGTGGAATGGTTTACCTTGGTCTAGAGTTAAATAATGAGCTAATTCTTCTTGTTTATCCTCTACAACATTTGCAATGTTTTGTAGTAATTCAGCTCTTTCCCATACGCCCCATTTTCTAAATGTCTCAGAAGCGACTCTAGCTTCTTTAATTGCTTTTTGAGCATCTCCACGTGTTCCTTTAGTTACTTCCGCAATAACTTCTCCTGTTGATGGACTAAATGCTTCAAAATATTCAGTTTTCTCTGAGTCAATCCACGAACCACCAATAAATAATTTTAACTTGTCCATTTTATTACCCTTTCTGTGTTATTAATATTTTTTTCGATACAAGTAATATTAAAATTCATCGATCACTGTTCCATAAGTTAAAGTAAAGTCTCCAACAATAAACTGTCCACCAATTACTTCAACTGGACCAAGTTCCGCTATTGGATCATCTTTTGAAAATTCAAAAGATGCCGAAGCGCTACCTGTTACCTTATTATGAATTACAGATCCTTCAAATTCGTTTTTAATTACTTGATCTATGTCTGTACCGTATTCATTAGCTTTTGGAACTCTTTTCACTTGTAATCTAGGAAATAAATTTAGAGATGTAACTTTCTTATTATCTTTATTAAGTTTAATATCAATAATTTTCTTTCCTTTACGAGTAATTGTTCCGTGTACCGTTTCATTCGTTTCTTCAAATGTAACTATTCCTAATTTTTTAGGGTATCCCCATATTTCTCTTCCTGCACATAATGAGTCATCAGTATCCACATACTCAAACGCCATGTAAGCACCATCAATTCCTTTATAACTGCAAGGAATAACAACACCACCTTCTGAGTACGGATCGAGACCACTAACTTCATCATTTCGCAATACGAATACTTCAAAGACATCTGATAAATATTCGAATCTGCTCGGTAAAAATTTTCTAATTGCTTCTTCATTACCACGACAATATACACTCACTTTGCGATAATTTTTGTAATGATAAGGCAACTTTGGAAATAATGGTGCATATTCTGGTAAGATAGTGTACTCATTGTTTGACATTAATATTCTCTCCTTTTTTTAATTTTTTTCTTTTTGTTACAATTTAATTTCTGCTAAATCACTTAATAACCTTACTGATTTTGCTCCTGCTGCTGTTAATAGTTTTTGTTTTTCTTTCGCTGTTTCTGATTCATTTTCAATGATAGCACCAGCATGTCCCATTCTTTTTCCTTGCGGTGCATGTAATCCTGCGATAAAGGAATAAACTGGTTTAGACATTTGCTTAATGACTTCAGCTGAGTACACTTCGTCATTTCCGCCAATTTCACCTACATAAACAATTGCTTTTGTGTCTGGGTCTTCTTCAAATTTTTGTAATACATCATAATGCTGTAATCCAACAATTGGATCACCACCCAAGCAAACGATGGTACTTGTACCTAAATTTTGTTGTTTTAACATTTCAATTACTTCATACGTCAATGTTCCACTTCTGGAAACGATACCAATATTTCCAGGTTTTAATATAGAATCATGAATATCGCTCATATTTGCTTTTTCTGGTGAAACGATCCCAGCTGAGTTAGGTCCTAGTAACGTTACTTGATGTAGTTTCGCATAATGAACCATTTCTAAACTATCATGAACTGGAACGCCTTCTGAATAAATAACGATCACTTTTATTCCTGCATCGATTGCTTCAAAAACAGCCTGTTTCACAAAAAACGGTCGAACACTAATGAAGGAACAGTCAGCTCCAGTCCGTTTTACAGCTTCTTCCACTGTATTGAGAACTGGTAAACCATAGACTCGTTCGCCACCTTTTCCTGGGGTCACTCCACCGACAATTGGTGTATTGTAATCTAACATTCTTTTTGCAAATGATTGTCCAATATTTCCCGTTATTCCTTGAATAATAATGTTAGATTTTTCATTAATTATGATAGCCATTAGCTTGTAACACCCCTAACTAGATTACGAGTAAGTGTACATGCAGTTTTAATTTTATCTGTGATATGAATATTTTCGTATTTAGATAATATCGCAGCAGCCTCTTCCTCGTCTTGTCCTTTTAAACGAATGACTATGGGGATATCAGTATTACCTAGCTGTTTTTCAATGGCTTTTGCTAGAACAAGGCTACTTGCAACTTGGAAATAGAAGTTAAATAGGAATGCTTTTGGTTGTAACGATCTGATTTCAGTAATTAAATTTTTTGCAATTTCTTCATCATGGATGGCATGTCCACCTAGATCTACAAGTGTTTTTACTGTTAAGTCATTACTTGACACCATATCAAATGTTGCCATTCCAAGCCCTGCACCGCTTGTAATGAGGGCTACTTCTCCGTCCAATTCGACACCAACCGTATTTAACGCTGCACATTTTGCTTCATAATTATCTTTATTTCTTTTAATGAGGGTTGGGTCAGATGAACGATTTGCACTACCATCTAAAATAACTTTTGCATCCCCTGCAACATAGCCATCTTCTAAAATGAACAATGGATTAATCTCAATAAGTTCCGCTTGTTCCCTCATAAACATCGTCCAAATGTTTTGAATTAATTCTGAAATAAACGGATCTTTATTATTTAAAAACATTTCCACTTTACGAATCATATAAAGTTGTAAACCAAGTAACGGGTTGATCGGAATAAATAGGATGTTGTCTTTTGGTACGTCTTCGATATTTACGCCACCTTGATCACTTACAATCAAAACAGGAGATTTTTTATTGCGGTCGATGACAATGGAAACATAATATTCTTGTTTGAAATCAACCATTTCTTCCACATAAAGAGCGGCTACTTTCTCGTCTTTGATCGTCATTTTGGCTAAATTTTCTGCTTGTCTCTCAAGTTCATTTTTAGTTTGTACCTTTTGAATTCCACCTAATTTACCCCTGCCACCGGTTAGTACTTGTGTTTTTACGATTAATGGAAAAGAAGATTCTTCCGGTAAGTCGTTTAGCAACCAACCTTTTGCAGTGTTGATACCGTATTTGTAAAACAGTTTTTTGCCTTCAAATTCATATAGCTTCATGATTATCCCTCTAATTTGGTTTATTTAGCTTTGGCTCTTTTTTCAAAAAATTCTTTCATCGCTTGTTGTGGCTCCCCTGAACCATATCCGATTGTATGTGCTTCTACAGCATAATTCATACAATTATTGAATTCTATTTCACTTAATTGATTGAATCTACGTTTATTAATCGCAATGGCGGTTGGTGGTTTCGAAGCTAGTTCTTTTGCCAGTTCAAACGCTTTTTCGTGTAGTTCATCATCATTTACAATCCGTGTAATAAGGTTATACTCTTTTGCTTCTTCGGCACTGATTAATCTACCAGTTAAGATGAGATCGATTGTTTTTGATCTACCCATTGTTTCCCAAAACATAGTCGCTCCAATTACACAAGGTAAACCAACATTTACTTCGGTCATACCATATTTTGCTGATTTATTGGAAATTCTGATGTCAGCTAAAAGTGCTAACTGAAGTCCAGAACCAACAGAGAAGCCATTTATCGCAGCGATGATAGGTTTTTTCACTTTACGGATAACACGATATAAATGATCAAACTCGTCTATCCAATTTTCGGCTGCGCCTTCATCTAAATCTTTACTTTCTGCTAAATCTTGTCCGGAACAAAAGGACTTATCTCCAGCACCTGTAATTATAATAGCTTTTACATCAGGATTAGTATCCGCTTTCATAAAAGCGTCGGCTAAATCTATTTTTGTTTGTGTGCTTAATGAATTATATGAATCAGACCGATTAATTGTAATAGTTAATACATTTTCCTCTAAACTTGTAATAATATTTTGTTTATTCACATTTAACAATCCTTTCTATAAATTTAAATTTATTTGAACTTATAATACCAAGTATACTAAGCTTTGTCAATATTATTTTTTTAAATTCTAAATAATTAATTTTATGAATGAATTTTAAAACCATCATTATATTGACTAGTTTTCGGAAATGTACTACTCTTAATTTAACTGAAGTTGTTATTACAAGTCATCGTTTAGTTTATTTAAAAATTCTTTATAGAATGGGGGCAAAAATATGATTACTAAACCTTCTTACAAGATTATTTATAAGGCTATTAAAAATGATATCCTGCAAAAAAAATATTCAATTGGTAGTATGCTACCTTCTGAAGCTGAGTTAGAAAAAATGTTTACTGTTAGCAGAACGCCAGTACGCCAAGCTTTAAAGCAATTAGAAAATGATGGATATATTTATCGGCAACAGGGGAGGGGCTCTTTTGTTGCTAATTTTAAGCCAAAAGAAAAATGGATTAGCATGACGGGATTTAAGAGGCAATATATCTATGATTGGGATAAAATAACTGCGAAAACGCTAGAAATAAGTACAATCCAGTCAGAGGCATATGCAAAAGCTCTAAAGTTAAATAAAGATGCTAAGTTAATTTTCTTAAAGAGATTACGTTATTTAGATCAAAAACCAATTTTTTATATGGAACATATTATCTCTCCAATTGTTCCGATTGAAATATTTATGGAAGATGATTCATTTACATCAATTCAGCAATTATTAAGTGAAAAAGCTCATATTGAATTAATGATTGCAGAAGATACAATTGAAGCAGTTAATGCGGAGACTTATATCGCGGACTATTTAAAAATACCACATCTTTCCGCAGTATTAAAGGGAAATAGAATTTCATACTCAACTGAAAACAAACCAATTAATTTAGACGTCTTCTATACAAATACAACGAAGTGGAAGTACTTTTCATCATATCGATATAAAGATGATGTGATATAAAAAGATCCGGTAATTTGTGAGTTTATAAATTATCGGAAGAGGACGGTATAAACGTGAACATAAATATAAAAGTAGGTAAAAGTTTACGAGCTACTTTTACCTACTTTTGTACCTTACATTAATTCCATGCTGTTCCAATTCCTTAGAAATTACATCACGAATCGCAGTCTGCTCGTTGATGTACCAGTTACTTTTTAGATGATCGATCACTTCTTGGCGGAATTTTTCAAAAGATGTCTTTTTGCCATTTATCTGCCTCTCTAGTTGTAAGTTTTGCCAATAAAATATCCTACCAATCCATCATTCTTTCACATCATATTTTTCCAATATACCTTCTTTGGATAAATATATCGCCGTTTCATCTTCATTAAAAAATACGGTTGGACGCACATTTGTTACTTCCTCTTCTATTACTAATGTTCCGATTGGATTCTCATCCGTCAAATCTGCAATATAGACGTTCAACTTATAATCATTTTCTTCTACCTCACCATCAACGACTGGGAGGATAAACATGCCATTATCTGCTACCTGGATTTGTTCCGTGTCTAGCTCTTTAAAAGACATGACACGAATCTCATCTTTTCCAAATTCCAAGTCTTCCAGTTTCATTTCTTTCAGTTCACTTTTTACAACATCTCCTCCGTACAGATTAGTTAATAACATTGTATCTTCATCTTCTGCTTCTTCTATCGCAAAGAAATACTTAAAATACCCATCCTCCGAATAAGGCCCCTCTTCTAGCCCCAATTCCGCTGCTCTAGCATTAAGATCATGATACATATCGTCATCTTCAATTGGTTCTTTTGGTGTAACTTTTTCTATTGTTTCTCTATCACTTTTTATTTCTAAGTTATTCAAATCTAACACTTTAACAGAACCATCATCAAGATGATTTAACCCCATAGCAGCCCAATAATCGTTCGTCATTAAATAATAGATGTCTCCATGTTTTTCGATAAGGTGTGGGGCAAAAATATCGTATGGATCCCACTCCTCTGTTTTTTCAACTAGATGTACTTCTCTATTTTCCACATCATACACACTAATTTCAAGATCATCGAGATGTCCTCTCCATGTTACAAACCGCCCGTCTTCCGATACGGACAGTTCATCGGAATGCAAATGATGTTTCGGTGCAGCCTCTTCAGCATGAATGATTTCCTCCCCTTCAACGATAATCACATAATCATCAAAGGCCAATAATTTAATATTACCATCTCCAGAAAAATCAGCAGCCAATACTTGATCATCAAAAGGTAATTCAATGGATCCGTCCTCTGAAATAGTAATCTGCTCACCAATATAATCTTTTACACCCGCACTTTCTTCCTCTTTCTTGGATACTTGTTCCCCCTCTGTTTCTTTTCCTTCTGAACAAGCAACTAAGAACAACATTCCTGCAAGTATTACATATAACCAAATTATTTTCTTCAACCCATATTTTCCTTTCTGCTCCGTATTTATGTCATGATAAAAAGACTATTATTCTTTAAAGATAAAAAATCAGTGTGTTAAATAAGCTAACACACTGATTTTCATCTCTTTTAAAATTTTTCCACATTAGAATAATATATATTTATTCTATATGATTTTACAATCACAGTAAATCTAAACGTTATAATTTAATGTAAAACAAATAGGTCTAGATATTCTTATCGTGCATGCAACTATAACGATCGCACACAGCGCTCCATAATGGGCGAACAAAAAACCCCTTCATCCAATTTTTTTTGAATAAAGGGACTTTATGTTCCACTAACTTTTACTTCTCACTTCCCATACCCCGGTTTCCCCAGCATCTCAAACATATTCTGCTTATATGCTTCCACCCCTGATTGGTCAAATGGATTAACACCAAGTAAATACCCACTTACTGCACAGGCTTTTTCAAAGAAATACACCATATACCCAAATGTGTACGCGTCGATGATAGGCAAATCAATTACTAGGTTTGGAACTCCACCATCGATATGTGCTTTTAATGTTGCTTCGCTTGCGGTGATATTTATTTCATGTAACGATTTTCCAACGAGATAATTGAGGCCATCGAGATCGTTTTCTTCCTGTTCTACATAAAGATCTTTTTCTTCGAACTGTACTCGTAATACCGTTTCAAACAAATTCCGTCGTCCTTCTTGGATGTATTGTCCTAAGGAATGCAAGTCGGTTGTAAAGGTAGCGGCTGTTGGAAAAATGCCTTTTCCTTCTTTCCCTTCACTTTCTCCGAATAACTGCACCCACCAATCGGAAAAGAAGCGCAACTTTGGATCATAGTTTGCTAGAATCTCTGTTGTAAAGCCTTTTTCATATAAAATATTTCGAATCGCCGCATATTGATACGCAGGATTCTCGGAAAACTCGGACACACTCAAATCCTCCGTCGCTTCCTTTGCGCCCGCCAACACGTCATCGACGGCGATCCCACTCACAGCCATTGGTAATAGACCTACAGGCGTGAGGACAGAATAGCGTCCTCCAATATCGTCAGGGATAACAAACGTTTCATACCCTTCCTCATCTGCGAGTGTCTTTAAGGCACCTTTTTCTTTATCTGTTGTTGCATAAATTCGTTTACTTGCCTCTTCTTTTCCGTACTTCTCTTCCAAAAATTTACGGAAGATCCGAAAGGCAATTGCCGGTTCCGTTGTTGTCCCACTTTTTGAAATGACGTTAATGGAAACATCTTTATCCTTAATGACCGATAATAATTCTTGTTTATATGTAGCACTTATATGTTGACCAACGAAAAATACATGTGGTGTTTTTCGTTCTTCTTTTGACAGCAAATCACTAAATGAATGGGTTAACATTTGAATCGCTGCTTGAGCCCCTAAATAAGATCCACCAATTCCGATCACAATTAAAACATCCGAATCTTGTTGAATTTTTTCTGCAGCCATCTTAATCCGCTTTAGTTCAGCAGGGTCTTGTTCCAAATATAACCATCCAAGATACTCATTTCCCTGCCCAGTTTTTTTATGTAACTTTTCATGCGCCTCTAACACACGATTACGATAATCTGCTATTTCTTTTTGTTCGATAAAAGCTGATACACCTTCATATGTAAAAGATAAATGAGTCATCGAATTTCTCCTTTAATATGTAATATAAAAACTCCCTAAAATTATTTTCAGGGAGTAAATCGCAAATTTATTACTTTTCTTTCGGATAACCAATAGCTCCGTAGTGACCACAAGTAATCGCTGCTGATTCAGTAGCCTTACGTAATGCCAATTTAGGATCATAGCTTTCCCCATAACTTGTTAAAAACCCAGCTATAAATGAATCACCCGCTCCCATTGTATCAACTAATTTTGTTGGAAGTGGATCTTGCTTATAAATTTCTCCTTCAATTGAAAATATCGCTGTCTTTTCCCCACGTGTGACACCAACAACGTGCACATCAAATTGTTGTACATAATTTATTAACGAAAATATTTCTTCGTCCTCAAGATCACTACCCGAAAAGAAGGCATATGTTATGTGTGGTGCAATATTTTCAATAATTTCTTTATCCCATTTTCTTTTATCAGAAAAATCATAAGAAATAGCTTTATGGGAGATTTTTTTAAGTTCTGTTTCTACTTTGCTGTTTACACTTGTGTGTACAATATCAAATTCATTGATATACTCTAAATCGTCTTCTTGGAGATTAATTCTTAATAATGATTCAATTCTCGTTCTGCGGTTTGAGCCTATAAACACTCTATCTCCATCTTCAATAGAAATAGTCGCTTCACCACATTCTCCAATTGCATGTCTGCTCCGGGATATATCAATTTTCTCTTCTTCTAAACAAGAAATAACATGATTAGAGGGGACATCACTTCCGAAAATCCCCAAGAATGCAGCTTTCTCTGCTCCATTTCTTTTTCCTATTACTGCTACATTTAAAGCATTTCCACCAGGGTAGATAAGACCTTGATGTTTATAATAATCAACTACATTGTCACCAATTCCAATAATTTTCAAATCACCACTCCTATCTTGAAATAGGATCCACCTTACTTATTATCAGCTCGATACTTTTTTGTGGCTTCCAAATCTACCGCTTCTAAATCCTGAGATATAATTACACCATAGTCATGCTTCGCTGAAGAGACGGAGACTTTTCCTTCTTTGACATCCTGTAACACTTTTTCGACCGGTCTGTCCATAGGATTTCCATAACCTCCTGCTCCAGGAGTATGTACGGTAATTAAATCATCCTTTTTTAAACTTATATCCGATACTTTTGAATTAAGTTTTTCTTTATCTTGGCCATCTTTTTCTAACCAAAAACTTCCTGGTGCACCGTTTTTTCCCTCTGAAATTCCCCAAGGAGAAAATACATGTCTTTCACCTAATCCAGTATAATTCAAGTTGTCTCCTAACATTCTAAATTGTCTTTCTAACCCAAGGCCACCTCGATGATATCCTGGACCACCTGAATCTTCTGCAAATTTATACGTTTCTACCATAATAGGATATTCACGTTCTAATGCCTCAACAGGAAGGTTAGAAGTATTAGTCATGTGCACTTGAACCCCGCTTAACCCATCGTTTTTTTGATGAGCACCTGAGCCACCTGCGATTGTTTCCAAATAAACAAAATAATTGTTTGTTTCAGGATTAACTCCTGAGAATATCGCTGATGTTACCGAACTATTACATGCAGCGATAACTCGTTCAGGTGTTGCTTTTGCTAATGCTCCAAAAATAACATCTGCAATCC
This sequence comes from Pseudogracilibacillus sp. SO30301A, assembly GCF_037072025.1. Taxonomy (NCBI): domain Bacteria; kingdom Bacillati; phylum Bacillota; class Bacilli; order Caryophanales; family Bacillaceae; genus Pseudogracilibacillus; species Pseudogracilibacillus sp. SO30301A. The sequence goes on from NZ_JAXHDD010000026.1 coordinate 44,061, forward strand.
TTTGAGCAGCATCAATTCTAACTCCAACCGGTGCAGGTGTTGAACAATTTACGATTGAATTTTCCGGTGCTTTCACCTGGATAGCACGATAGATTCCTTCATTAGCAAAAATTGTTGGACCAGCGATAGCTTTAAAACAATAAAAGACAGTAGTAAGCGTTCCTGATAAAACTAAATTTAATGGCCCTTTTACTTGTGGACTAGAACCATCAAAATCAACAATTGCTTTATCATCTTTTATCGTTATTTTCACTTTAATTGGCACTGGTTTATTTAAATCTACTCCGTCATCATCTAAATAATCTTCAAAAGAATATTCACCATCCGGTAAATTCTTTATTCCTACACGCATCAAATTTTCTGCATAATTTAAAAGTCCATCCGTATATAAAGAAAACTTTTCTACACCATACTTATTAATAACTTCTTTCATTCGCTTAGTCCCCGCTTTATTACAGGAAATTTGAGCGAATAAATCACCTTTTCTTTCTTCCGCCGTACGGGTGTTATTTAAAATAAATTCAATCGATTCATCTACAATTTCACCTTTACGGCATATTTTCACTAAAGGTATACGGATACCTTCTTGGAAAATACTTTCTGCATCAGCGGACGTACTACCAGGAACTTTTCCGCCAATATCGGAATGATGGGCAATATTGGCAACAAAGGCTGCTATTTTCCCCTCAACAAAAACTGGCTCTACCATTGTAATATCAGGTAGATGTGTTCCACCGCCTGTATAAGGATCATTTGTTATAAACATATCGCCTGGTTCAATAGTATCAACAGGGAATTTCTTTAAAATTTCTGTAACTACACTTAACATTGATCCTAAATGCATCGGAACATGTTCAGCCTGTGCGATCATACGTCCTTTTCCATCAAAAATCGCAGTGGAAGCATCTTTTCTTTCTTTTATATTTGTTGAATAAGCTGTCTTAACTAAAATTACTCCCATTTCTTCAGCAACCGACAAAATTAAATTCCCCATAATTTCTAAAGTTATTGGACTAATTTCATTTTTCGTCATCATTATTCACCCCATTCGATGCATTGATAATCAAATTTTGATATGGGTCAACAAAGGCAGTTTGATCAGGTAATATTAAAATAGTTGTATCTAATTGTTCAACAATTGCCGGGCCGATGATTCGATCTCCCGCATTAAGTTCGGTTCGTTGAAAAATATCTGTATCATAATACTTTGGTTCTTCCACTTCTGCAAAATAAACTTTTCTTTTTGTTTTGGATGAAACTACTTCTTCATTGGTTATCGTTTCTTTATTCAAATCAACCTTTGGTAATTCTCCACATGCCGTTAGACGGTAATTAACAAATTCTACTGTTGCTAATTTATCCGAATATCCATACGCTTTTTCATGAATTTCATGGAACTTATTAATTACTTTATCAATGTTTTCTTTCTTTAAATCTTCTAATTCTATTGGAACAGATAATTCATAATTCTGTCCTTTAAAACGAATATCAATCGAGCGCTGAAATACTCTTTTATCGTTGTCTATTTTTTCAGATACTAATAGTTTTGTTCCCTCTTCTTCCATTTCTTTAAAATGATCTTGAATAGTAACTAAGTTTTGTTCAATTGGTTCAAGTAACTCCGTTTTCACATAGTCCGATTTTATATCAGTTACTAGTAATCCCATGGAGCTAAATGTCCCAGGAGATGGTGGTACGATCAATGTAGAAATATTTAATTCTTTTGCTAAAGAACCACAATGAAGGCCTCCACCTCCACCAAATGATACGAGAGAAAACTCACTTGGAGAATAACCTTTCTCAACAGAAATTAGCCTTACTCCACGTGTCATATTTGCATTAACAACAGAAAGAATACCACTTGCAGCTTCGATTAAAGAAAGGTTCGTTTTTTTACAAATATGTTCTTCGATTGCTCTTTTAGAAGCTTCTACATCCAAATCCATTTTACCATCTAAAATACCATTCGGATTTAATCTTCCTAAAACAACGTTAGCATCCGTTACGGTAGGTAATGTCCCACCTCTTCCATATGCAGCTGGTCCAGGAACAGCCCCAGCACTTTCTGGACCTACTTTTAAAGCACCACCATCATCTAACCAGGCAATTGAGCCTCCTCCAGCACCATATGTATGAATATCTAACATTGGTATTCTTGCCGGGAATCCTTCTATTTCTCTATCCATAGAAACTTTCGGCTCTCCATTTTCAATTAAACTAAAATCGGCTGACGTTCCACCCATATCAAAAGTAATTAAATTTTTATATCCAGTTAATTCAGCAACATGCGATGCAGCTACTACTCCTGCAGCTGGACCAGATAAAGCAGTTTTTACTGGGCTTGAAACAGACTCTTGAATGGAAATAATTCCTCCATTCGATTGAGTTATATATGGTTCAACAGGTATATTCGCTTTTTTCACAGAAGCCCTAAAGTTTTCCATATATGTTTGCATCACCGGTCCAAGATAGGCATTCATCGTTGTCGTAGTTAGCCTCGGGTATTCTCTAAACTCAGGAACAATTTGGTGTGAGGCAGACACAAAAGCAGACGGATATAATTTTTTGATTTCCTCTACCGCAATTTGCTCATGAATTGGATTGTTAAATGAAAATAGAAAACATACTGCAATAGATTGAATGCCTTTACTTTTTATTTCTTCAATAATAGCTCTTAATTGTTCCTTATTAATTGGCGTTCTTATTGAACCATTTGCATACAATCTTTCTTCTACTTCAAATCGTAAATCTCCAGCTATCATTGGTTCAGGCTTTTCTTGAAACAAATCATATAAATTCGGTCTTGTTTGGCGAGCAATTTCTAATAAATCTTTAAAACCTTCTGTCACTATGAGTGCAGTTTGGGCTCCCTTTCTTTCAATCAAGGCGTTTGTTGCCACAGTTGTTCCATGTGCAAGATATGTCACTTCTTCATTTGAAACATTCTGTAGCTCAAGTAATTCGTTAATACCATTCATAATTGCTTTTGAAGGATCTTGAGGTGTAGAAGGTAATTTATGATTTTCAACATTTCCAGACTTTGAGTCTACCATCGTTACATCTGTAAATGTTCCTCCTACATCAACACCAACCATATATCGCATGCTAACTCCTCCTTTTCTAGGCTGTAATTCTGAAAAATCAACTCCTATTTTATAAACAATAGGAGTCGATTAAACAAGTCTATCCGATACACAAGTACTAATTAATATTCTACTTTATGCATATATCTTCTTGTATCTAACGGATGATTACGCACTTTAGCAAACTCTCTTGAAAGAGCACGTAGTACATATAAATGAATTACAGATGCTACTTCACCATGAATAGACTCTTCAACTTTTGATAGATCGAATTCCTTCGCATCTAAAATAAACGTTTTTTCTGCGTACGTATTTAAAAACTTCAAAGCTCTTTCTTCCATAAATCTTGTTTCATCTAAGCCAAGTAATAAAACAAATGGTGTTTCTTTATCGACAATTTCAAAAGGACCGTGGAAGAACTCTCCAGCATGGATTGCATGTGAGTTGATCCATTGTGCCTCCATTAATATACAAATAGCAAATGTATATGCAACACCAAAGTTACTACCGCTAGCCATTGTATAGATCATTTTTTCATTTTGATATTTTTCTGCATACTCTGTAGCTCTTTTTGCATATGTTTCAATTGCTTTATCTACTGTATATTGTAAACTAGGCAAACTTGAAACCAAAGCATCATATTTAGTGTGACCTTCTTTAATTTTTAATAACCCTAATGTAAGTTGAATAATTTGAATATTTCTAGAATCAGCTGGGTTTACTTGCGGTCCATACTGATAATCGATTCTGTAATCAGATGCTTTTGCAAGCGGAGAATCAGCTTCATAAGTAAATGATACAACAGTAGCTCCTTTATCTCTTGCAAATTCTGCAGCCGCAGTAGTTTCAGGTGTGTTACCTAAATGTGAAATAGCAATTACAAGTGAATCTTCGTCTAATTTAGCTGGATTGCGATAGATAAATTCATTTGAATTATAAGCTTCCGCAGTCATCGTTTTAGAATCACGATCAATTATGTATTTACTTGAATATGTTAATGCGGATGAACCCCCACACGCTACATAAAATACTCTCTTAATCGTTTTATTTTTTAGAGCCTCTAAAGTCCTTTCAAGCGCTTCTTGTCCAGTATAGTTTTTTAACATTTTACTCCTCCTATAACAACATCTTATGTTTCGTTACATATTATAACGTTATATAACGTATTAGTCAAATTTCTAAAAAAATTAATCTTCAGTTATTTATCATGAAGATACAGAGAAATATAATGAAATTATCAGGGGGAATTGTAATAATACCCCCTCCAAACTCACAAAAGCTTCTAATTTCATATGTATTTACTTATTCTTTCACAGTAAAAGTAAACGTTACCTTTGATGCCAGAAAAAGTGAATTAGATACATGAACTACTTCATCCTTTTTATCGAACGCTGTCTTTTTTAATAAATATAAAACTGAGTTTGTATCACATTCAAAAATCTCAGATTGCTCGGGATTCGATAGTTTTACGTCTAATGTTTTCTCAGCCTTAACGATCTCCACATCATAATTTTCTCTTAATATTTTATACGTAGATTGATTGCTAGTTATATATGTTTCCAAATTAGGAAATCGTGATATTGGATAATGTGAAGTTTCTATAATAAACGGTTCATCATTAATGCTTAAGAGACGTCTCAACTCTAAAACATCTTCGTCTCTACTTATCGTTAATAATTTACATAATTCTTTGCTAGGTTTCTTAATTTTAGTTCCCAAGATTTGCGTACTAGGTTCTTTTCCAGATTCAGTTGTAATATCAGAGAAACTTCCAATTGATATTAACTCTCTTTCTATCTTTGCCTCACTGACGAAAGTTCCTTTTCCTTGTTTTCGGTACAAAACTTTTTCATCAACAAGATCTGATATTGCTCTTCTTACCGTGATTCTACTGACACTATAATAGTCACATAATTCAATTTCTGTTGGTAATTGTTCACCAACCTCGTATTTCCCACTCTCAACATCTTCTATTATAATTTGTTTTAATTGATGATACAGTGGTATTTGACTAGCAGTATTTAATTTTTCCATCTAAAACTAACCCTCCTAGGTATATTCACATTAATGTTATATTAGTGATGCATAATAATCAATATTCATTAGAATGATTTTTAATTTTTCTGAAGTATATAATAATTTTTATTATTCATCATTAAATTTTTTTGTTATATAGATGTTCCAGAGCACAGTTCAATAAATAATGTTTTAACTAAGAAGGTTAGTTATAGTTTTTATACACTACGTAACTTATTTTTATTTCACAGTAACCTCATCTAATGTAATTCCAGACTGGAATGACAGAAATCCAGGTAAATTTTTAAATCCTTCTACATCATTAGACATTCCATAACTCTGTTCACGCCATGTTAAATAAACGAACGGACTAAGTTCTAACGATCTTTCAATAAGCTCATCATAAATTTCTTCTCTCTTTTGCTCATCCGTTTCAGTTCTACCCTCGTTAAGTAATTCATCAATTTTTTCATCTTTAAAATAAGCGGAGTTATTCAGTCTTACGTCACCACTTGTGTAGAAGTTGCTCAACCAATCCGCATCGGTAATGTCACCCGACGTACCAGCTACGAGAAAATCATAATCCCCTTCCGTATTCTTATTAATTCTTGATGCCCAGTCAGGAAGGTCTAACTCTATTTCAATACCGATTTTCTCTAATTCCGATTTAACAGCTACAGCTGTTTGTTCATGGAATGTGTATTGTGAAGTAGCCAATAGTCTAGCACTGAATCCATCTGGATAACCAGCTTCAGCTAATAACTCTTTTGCTTTTTCAACATCATGTTCAAAATAATTTGCGTATTCTTCACTATATCCCATATATCCTTCTGGAATTGCAATCCCATAAATTTCTTCGCCTCGTCCACTAAAAGCAGTATTAAGTATTGTAGCTCTATCTATGGCGTAAGATATTGCTTGTCTTACTTTAGGATCATTAAATGGTTCAAACTCTGTATTAAATTGTAATTTCATGAAAGGACCGTTAACACTATCTAGTTTCAAGTTAGGGTCATTTTCCATCGATTCTACGTCCTTCCAAGGCACTGTTTCAATTAAATCTACATCTCCTGCTCTTAATGCATTACTTCTTGTGTTTTCATCAGGATAAAAGACAAATCTAATTTCATCCAACTTTGGTTTTTCGGATATATAAAATTCGTCAAATTTTTCAACAATAAATTGTTGTCCTTTTTTCCACTCTACAAACTTAAATGGACCTGCTCCCATGGGGTCAGCATTTTCCCCATGTTCTTCTATCCAGCTTTTTGAAACAATCACTGATTCAGGAATAGCTAAATAGTGTAGTAGTGGTGCAGATGGCTCAGTTAAATTAAATTCTACTGTTTTCTCATCCACAACCTTAACATTATCAATCACAGATAATTCAGTAGCAAATGTTGCTTTACTTCCTTTTTCTAAAATTCGATCAAATGTATATTTTACGTCTTCTGCAGTTACAGCATCGCCATTATGGAATTTTGCATCCCGTAGATTGAAAGTATAAATTTTGCCATCATCTGAGACCGAATAATCCTCTGCAAGTTCTGGTTGCAACTCTCCCTCTTTGTTATAGTTAAATAAACCACGATAAATTGCTAGCTTAATAGTTCTTCCGTGTGTCCCATTTTGGACGAGCGGATCCATCGTATCAGGTTCAGCAGCTAAACCAAATTTTAATTCTCCCCCTGAGGTAGTCTCACCATTTTCGTCGTTGCCATCATTCACAGAGTCCGATGATGAGCAGGCACTAATAAGAATAATGACACTTAATAAACTAACAAAGAATAATAAACTCTTTCTTTTCATTTTCTCAACTCCTATTTTTTTATTTTATTTTCAACTTTGGATCTAGAATATCTCTTAAACTATCTCCCAATAAATTTATAGATAGAATCGTTAATCCAAGTAGCAATGAAGGCCAAATGACATACATAGGATAAGAGAAGATATAACCTCTAGCTTCTCCGATCATTTGTCCCCATGATGGATCTGGAGGTATTATTCCAAGTCCGAGGAAACTGAGACCAGATTCCAATAATATTGCTGCAGCCATCGTTAAACTACATTGAATAATAAGAGGAGAAAGGATATTCGGAAATATAACTTTCAATAATACTCGAACATGAGAAGCTCCTAATAGAATTTCACTTTGCACATATTCCAATCCTTTAACTTGGATGGTTGAAGAATAAGCAAGACGTGCAAAATATGGTATATAAACAATTCCAATTATTATTATTAAATTTTTAACTCCTCCTCCCCAGAATCCGACAACTAGTAAAGCTAATAGAATGGGAGGAAAACTTAATATAATATCAGCTCCTCTCATTATCAGTTTTTCAGGCAAAGCTCTTAAATATCCAGCAATCATTCCCAATAAAGACCCAAAGAAAAACGCGATAAATGTTGCTCCCAATGCTACAGTTATCGTAGGTCTTATACCTAATAGTAATCTGCTAAAAATATCCCTTCCAAATTCATCGGTTCCAAGGATGTTTTCAGAATCTCCAGGTTGCAGTACTTTATTAGAATTAATTTCTAATGGATCTTGCGGAGCTAACCAAGGACCAATCACAGAAAGAACAATGATAACGATAAATAATAGAAAACATACAACAAATACTTTATTTTTCAACATCTTTTTGATCAATTTTCTCCCCCCTTTAACCTTTCTACTGTTGTTTTCTAGTCCTTGGATCCATTACACCATAAAGGATTTCAACAAACAGATTAATTAATATATATAATGTTGCTATAAACACAATTGAACCCTGTATTAAAGGATAATCTCGATTATCAATAGACTGAATCAACAATGAACTTAGGCCGGGGTAATTAAATAGATATTCTATTAGCACTGTACCACCTATAAGATTCCCAAGTTCCAAACCTATTACTGTAATCACTGAAATAATTGCATTTCTGAATGCATGTTTAAAAATGACTTTGTTCTCATTAAGACCTTTCGCACGCAATGTTTGAATAAAATCTTTATTTAGAACTTCCAACATCGATGAACGAGTCATTCTTGCAATCGTAGAAGCTAGACCTAGAGAAAGAGTAAGAGCTGGTAATGCCATTTTTTGTAAATGTTCTAGCGGGTTATCGGAAAATGAAACATACCCACTTGCAGGTAACAGGTTTAGCTTAAAACTTAACAACAATATTAAAAAGGTTCCGATAATATAGACAGGAAAAGATATTCCTACCGCCGCGAATGTGGTTACAATAGAATCCGCAATACTTCCTCGCTTAAGAGCCGCTGCAATCCCCAACGGAACACCAATGAATGTAGCAAGCAGCATTGCTAGAAATGCAAGTTCTAATGTTTTTGGGAGCCTTTCCATTATACTTTCCGTAACATCCGTTCCAGTAAAGATAGATTGTCCAAAATCAAGTGTGACTGCATTTTTCATCCAATCAAAATATTGTGTGAAAAAAGGTTGATTTAAACCTAAAGTTTCCCTCATCTCAGCAACAGCTTCCGGATCAGCACCCTTTTCCGTACCTAGAACTAACACAGCAGGATCTCCAGGCATAAATCTGATTGCAGAAAAAACAATGCTTGCCACAATAATAATTTGAACAATAATTATAAGTATTCTTTTTATTAAATCTTGTCCCATTGTAATCCCTCCTTATAAAACCTTACTTTCTTTTAATTCAGAATTTGTAGAGTAAAGATGACATGCTACATTATGGTCCTTTTCTATTTCATCTAACTCCGGTTCTTGTTCATGGCAAATCGGCATTACAAAAGGACATCTTGTACAGAGATTACATCCTTTAGGAGGATTTACGGGACTTGGTATATCTCCTTTAAGCTCAATAGGATTCTTTTCGTATTCAGTATCCGGTTCTGGAATTGGTATTGAAGATAGCAATGCTTGCGTATAAGGGTGTTTTGGATCTTTATATAACTCTTCTGCTTCAGCTACTTCAACAATTTTACCTAAGTACATAACAGCTATTCGATGACTTACATTTTTTATCACAGACAGATCATGCGATATAAATAAATATGTAAGATTAAATTCTTCTTGTATATCATTAAGCAAGTTTAAAATTTGAGATTGAACCGATACATCCAAAGCTGATACGGATTCATCACAAATAATAAATTTAGGATTAAGAGCTATAGCCCTAGCAATTCCTATTCTTTGTCTTTGTCCTCCAGATAGTTCATGTGGGTATCTAGATAAAAACTTAGAATCTAAACCAACTTTTTCTATAAGAGTTTCTACTTTCTTTCGTCTTTCCTCTCCTTTTTCCATTCTATGGATATCAAAGGAAGCACCAATTATATCTTCAATCTTCATTCTAGGATTTAATGATTCAAACGGATTTTGAAAAACCATTTGAATCTTTTGTCGTTCTTTTCTTAAAGCTTTTCCCTTTAATTTAAGAAAGTCTTGTCCATCAAAGATAACTTCTCCCTCATCGGGTTCTATTAATCTAGTTATTAATCTTGATAATGTACTTTTTCCACATCCGGACTCTCCTACAAGGCCAAATGTTTCGCCTTTTTTTATACTAAGATTTATACCATCTACCGCTTTCACATAGTCGGTCGGTTTAGAAAATAAACCTTTTTTGCTGATAGGGAAATGTTTTTTTATGTTATTTATTTCTAATATTGTTTCATTCTCCACTATCATTCATCCTCTCGTCATCCATTAACCAGCAGCGTACTTTTCGGTGTTCACCGACATTAAAAGCTGGTGGTTCTTTTTTAAAACAATTTGCAAATGCCTTAGAACATCTTGGGTTAAACTTGCATCCTACAGGCATTTCAGTAATACTCGGAACAGATCCTTTAATACTGTAGAACCTCTCACTCTTCACATTTAACTTTGGAATAGACTTTAGCAAGCCTTCTGTATATGGATGCTGTGGATTATTAAATATTGATTTTACATCTCCTTCTTCGACAATCCTTCCAGCGTACATAACAGCTACCCGATCGGCAATTTCTGCTACTACACCTAAATCATGAGTAATAAACATAATACTAGTATTAAAATCTTTACGAATTTGCTTCAACAGTTTAAGTATTTGAGATTGAACAGTTACATCCAAAGCAGTTGTCGGTTCATCTGCAATAAGTAGTTTTGGTTCACAAGAAAGAGCCATAGCAATCATTACCCTTTGACACATCCCACCAGATAATTCATAAGGATAAGCGTTAACAATTGTGTCGGGATGAGCAATCCCTACTTTTTTTAAAAGTTCTTTTGCTTTTTCTAGTGCCTGTTCTTTAGTAACATCTTTTTTATGTGTTCTTATTGTTTCAACAATTTGATGACCACATGTGAAAAGCGGATCTAGTGATGACATAGCATCTTGAAATATCATCGATACACTATTACCTCTTATACCAGACATTTCTTTTTTATTTAAAGCTAATAAATTTTGTTCCTTAAACCATATCTCTCCGGAGGAAACGTTTGCAATTGAAGGCAATATTTGCATTATCGATAAGGATGTTATTGTTTTTCCGCTTCCGCTTTCTCCAACTATACACATTATTTCTCCCTGTTTAATACTTAGATTGATATCATTAACAGCAGGAAAAAGTCCATTCTCTGTCTTAAACTCTATAGTTAAATCTTGTATATCAAGCATATTATGTTGCAAACTTACTCCCCCCTGATAATAATAATTAAATTATATTACAATATAAATAGGATTAAGATATTATATAACGTTATATTATATATTAATATCTTAATATGTTTTAGTCAATAATAATTTTTATTTTCCTAGTCTATTAAAATATTCTAAAGTTAAGTTAATTCACATTTCCGTCATTTTTGATATTCAGTAAGCCTATACATTGCCTTTCATTTTTAAAACAAAAATCCCCTAATCCAAAAAAGTTTTGAATTAAGGAATCAAATATTCACTATTCACTTCCCATACCCCGGCTTCCCAAACATCTCAAACATATTTTACTTATAGGTTTCCACCCGGACTGGTCAATTGAAGACCAGCTAAATCAGCATGGGCTTGCTGTGACATGTTTTTAGTTTTACTTAATCTTCGTAATTGATTTTCTAAGAGGCCACTTCAATACAACAGCACGAATTCCTTCAAATTGATTTAATTCAAACGTAAAGAGACTTTCAGCTTTTTCCATTGCAAATGAATGTCGACCAGCTTGATAATGATCATGGCTTAAAATAGAACCACCTACAATTGGTAAATCTGCATTGGATCCTATGAAATAATGAGGATACTTTTCAACAAATAATAACAACCGTTCAAAAGTATCTCGATCAATCTTCATATCGCGATGGGTTTCGCACAGTAGAATACTATGTTCATTTTAATAAATATAAGGTGAATATTGTAAATACCAATTTTCATCCAAAAGAGGTATTTTAATTATTCGATGATTTGCACGAGCCGGATAGCCAGTTCGTCCTTCATATCCTTCATTTTCAACACATAATAAACATTTAGGATATTCAATCTGCAAACGTGTCATTTCACGTTCTCTTTTTATTTGTTCCGGATCTTTTTTCAAATCCATTTGATAGGAAGCTAATCCAATAGAATCATCGACCGCAGTTTTGTGTTAAGATATTTAATTAGTGAAACAGAATTAGAAACCCTGAAGAGATTTGGCACTGTTAAGTGTGGTTCAGTTAAATTTATTTGATGGGATTGGAGTGTAAGTTAATGGCACGTAATACTATTGTAGTTCTTTTAACAACAAGTGATCCTGAAGAAAAGGATAATGTATTAAGTGCCACAATTGAAAAAGGCACAACAAAGCTTCACAAAGAAACTTATGTGCTATGTTCTCAACCATATACTATTCCCAGAAGTGTTTTCGATAGCAGTACTGTATGGTGTGCTGGAAAACTTAGCGCAGAAGTAATGGATGAGGTAGATGAAGCCTTATATCTTATCATCTGGATTAACCATTTTTCTTATATCGTTACTTGGTGTCTTTTTCCTCAAATTTTTATATTCATCTTTTGTAATACCATCACCCGCGCCCTTATTTCCCTTCCCAATCCCTTTCACATCTTCAATCTTTGCTCTAAAAAAGTTTTCTGCTGAATGCGTGTTTTCTACTTTGCTTCCTGAAACTATCGCTCCATCAGGGGTTGCTAGCTGGGGGTTGGGGAGTGCGGATTCTCTGAATCGATTAAAGGCGGTAACTCCTTTATCGATTCCTTTTGCAGTATCAATGATATCTTTCTCTAGTTTCTTCCCTACCGCTACTGCTCGGCCTTTGGCGAAGTCTTTTACCTGATTCATCCGCTTCATGCCTTCTAAGCGTGCTGTATGAACCGACCCTTTCACCGTATCTTTCAGTCTCATTGCCGGAGATGTTTTCAAACTTATCGTGGCAGCTTGTTTCAATTTTCCGGCTCTGCCAAGGACTGCAAACTTTTTCACAGAACTTACACCTGGAATGAGATCTAGTGGTGCCAATCCACCTCTAAACCATCGTTCTCCCGTCCCAACTTCGCGTCTAGATACCCAATCTTTTCCTGTGACGGCAGTAGATAATTCCAATGTACCATAAATTGCTCCAAGTGCAATACCTGCTGGAGGAAAAATGAGCGCAGCACCTACTATGACTACTAGGGCCGCAATACTGACCCAGAACTCTTTATTGGCAGTAAGAAAGTAATCACTTTCTTACTGCATAAGTGCAACTAAGGCAGCCGAAATCTCGGCCGCCTAGTTTTCTAATATTACTGATCTTTTATCGAGGTGTATTCAAACGCATGAGTGTTTAGTGCTACTTGCCTGTATTCTTCTAAGGTGAATTCTTGGTCAGGGTGCATTTCTTTTATCTGTTCATATTCAAGTTTAATTTGATCTACGTAAAAGTTTTCACCGCCGAAAAGATCATCCAGCGTGATTTACATCATACCTCACATAAAAGACCCTAGAATTAGATTTGTGATCTAACTCTAGGGGTATATTTGGAAATCAGGTGCTTTCTTTTTTGCTGGATTAGATAAAATTCATTTTTTGTATTAATATATTCTTTAATTAGCTCAACATCACTTTCCCTCTTTGCGTCAGGGGAAATGCCTAATTTTTCATACTTCCATATAATTAATCTCTCATAATGGTTATAATTATTTTCTTTCTCCAATAAAGTATAATCAAATTCAACATCAAACTTCCCAGAAGAATACAACTCGAATGTTAAATTAGTCCAAGGTTCCTGCTTATTCTTTTAAACTCTGCCCATAACTCTCTTAAGATACTGTCAAGAAGATTTAATTGAACCTCAGTCTCGTCCTCATCAATCCTCTCCATATCCTCAATATCCAAACTATATATCGGTTGCTGCTCATTTTTGGGATAGTAGAAAAATACCGTCGAATCACTATATTCATCAACTTCTGAACATACCAATACTTTTTCCCATGGTTCTGGAATAATATTGTTTAACTGCATAGCTATTTTTTGATATTGTGTACTTACCCTTGTTGAAATATTCGCCACTAAACAAAATGCTATCTTTTCAGTCTCAAATTCCCTATTAATTCTTGAATATTCTCAGCAATATGCTCAAATGTACCTCTTTCAAAATCTTCTAATTGTATTTTTCCACTATTGTTCTCAATAACCACAAACAAACCATTCCCCTCAATCCCAATAGGTATCTTCTTTAAACTATCCCCATGATTTTCTTTATATCCTTTCAATGACTCCCCGAATGAACTTATCTCACTATTCGGTAGGACGGGCTCTAATGTAATATAGTGTTCCCTATAAAATCCATCTAAATCCGCAAACCAATATGAGTTAAAATATTCAATTATTGTTTTATGCAATTTTATATCAAATTCATCTTCTAAACTTGCAAAGTCTTGTGAAACAGTCATTTCTACAGGTTTCCATGAGATATATTCATCTTCATCAACTTCACCACTATAAATTATTAGGTTATCTTCACTACTAATTGGTGTTTTAAATAAAAAATCTAAACCTTCATTAGCCATCTCTTTTCTCATTTGAAAATATATCTGCATTGCTTCTTTAATTGACAAAGTTATCACCCTTTACTTATTTAAAAATTTTTCAAGTAATTCAGCATATTCACTATCATTTCCCCAAACACCTGCAGCTTTTTCCGCATTATGTATACCACCTGTTCCTGGGTGTAACTTTGAAGGCACTGCAACTGCTTGACCACCCCCACCTACGTGATGATGGATTAATTTATCATTATACAATTCCTTTATATCATATTGAGGAAATGTTTTCTAAATGTTTTATCATTTATCGGAGAGAAACCCAATTGAAATTTTTTTTTTTGCTTTACTTAAACTTTCTGGATGTTGTTTCATTATTTCTTTCCAATAAAAGTCTTTATCACGTAACCAGCCTTCTGAATTGGTTCCTGGTTTACCCTTACCCACATAAGGCATTTCTATTGTAATTCTTGGGTCTGCAGTATATTTTTCTTCTAATTTTCTTAAATCAGCATTCCTATAAGTTCTTATAGGATGATTAACATTATCTGCACCCTTACTCCCCTTCCCAATCCCTTTCACATCTTCAATCTTTGCTCTAAAAAAGTTTTCTGCTGCATGCGTGTTTTCTACTTTGCTTCCTGAAACTATCGCTCCGTCAGGGATTGCAAACTGATGTTTAGGAAGTGCGGACTCTCTGAATCGATTAAAGGCGGTAACTCCTTTATCGATTCCTTTTGCGGCATATGATATCTTTTTCCAGTTTCTTCCCCACCGCTACTGCGCGGCCTTTGGCGAAGTCTTTTACCTGATTCATCCGCTTCATGCCTTCTAAGCGTGCGGTATTTATGGACCCTTTCATCGTATCTTTCAGTCTCATTGCTGGAGCTGTTTTCAAACTTATTGCAGCTGCTTGCTTTAATTTACCGGCCCTGCCTAAGAGAGCAAAAAAATTGTCTGGTATGAGACCAGTTGAAAACCGGTAAACCAGACAAATAGCTTTAAATTTAGTTTATTTTTAGGGGTAGAACAATTGGCAATCAAGTGTTTATAGTTAATTCAATAACATCATGAATATTATGAAATGATTTCATAATTTAGACATTCTATTATTCAGATGATTCCCTTGCTTCCCTTTCAACCTCTTCCACTTTTTACTTCCTCAAACCATGACTCGAAAATATCATCTGGTAAAAGCTCTTCATCATTTGAATAAACTAAATCATATCTATATTTTCCTTTTAAACTATTCTTCTGCACATTATAATGTAATTTTATCTCTGTAGGCATTTCTCTTCCAAACTCTTTACATTTTTCATGAATTTTTTCTAAATTTTCAAGTCCAATATCTAAAACAGCTTCTTGCCTTTGTTCAGAGGTATCATAACCCAATGCTTTCTTACCAATCGTGCTTGCGCTATCTACTGCATCATTTAAGTTATGTTTAAGAACAAATTGACCGTTTATTTTAAAAAATACGTCAAAACCATACATATCTGGCTCATAAGAGCAGTAAATGTAAATATCTTCCGCTTCATTTTCAACGTATTCTAAACAAATAGCCACCATATCTGCTTGTAATTCAGAAAAATAATCTTCAAATACTTTACTCAAGTCCATCACCCCTAATTTTTTAATCTTACTTTCTTAATAACACCATCTATATTATATTTTATTTCAAAGCTCGTCGGCCTTAATTCCGTTCCCTTATAATTAACTTTAACATTAACAGATACCTTTTTCCCCTCTTTTATTGCTGAAGCCCATTGATTTTCTAACTTCTTATATTTACTCAAATTCACATCACTCGATTGAGATACAAGATTATCTAAATCTGGAGAGCCCCCAAACCTATCGCCAGCTATATGTCCAGCATGATCACCTGTTTCTTTTCCTGGCGTGTTTGACTTATGTGGTAATCTACTTTCTCTTTCAGTTAGTTTTAAATCGTCGGCATTAAACTCTTTGAGTCTTCCTATATTGTCTGTCTCATATAGGTACTCATACTCTCCTGCTTGATATTTAATATTTGGCTTTAATTCTCCCGATTTGCTTATATGGCTTCCATCTCTAATAATTTCCTCTGTCGCACTGCTAGTTCCAGTCCCCTTACTTCCCTTCCCAATCCCTTTCACATTTTCAATCTTTGCTCTAAAAAAGTTTTCTGCTGAATGCGTGTTTTCTACTTTGCTTCCTGAAACTATCGCTCCATCAGGGGTTGCTAGCTGG
>NZ_JAXHDD010000027.1:0-59404 GCF_037072025.1 Pseudogracilibacillus sp. SO30301A
TTCGATGTTAATCGTGACCGTTTAGGGTGGGAGTCATGGAAAACGGCAGTCTTTTTCCAACATGTCGAGTCGATCCTATCGATTTATTAATAAGCAGAGCCTTACGACGCAGTTTATGGATATTATTGCAAATATTTTTTTGAAAAACCTTGTCCTTACAATTATATGATATGGAGGTCGAAAAGATGAAAATGAAAGCCCCACGTGGCACAGTTGACTTGTTGCCAGAACAGACAAGAAAATGGCAATATATAGAAATGGTATTACGGGATATATGTAAGTCATTTAATTACGAAGAAGTTCGAACACCTGTATTTGAACATACAGAAGTGTTCCAACGTGGTGTTGGAGAAACAACAGACATCGTTCAAAAAGAGATGTATACATTTAAAGACAGAGGTGGCCGAAGTATAACTTTACGACCAGAAGGCACGGCAGGAATTGTGAGAGCATACGTCGAACACAAAATGTATGGATCACCGATTCAGCCAACAAAATTATTCTACTTTTACCAATTGTTTCGGTATGAACGTCCCCAACACGGCAGAATGAGACAACTGAATCAGTTTGGTGTAGAAGTGCTAGGTAGTGCTGATCCAAGTGTTGACGCTGAAGTTATTGCTCTAGCAATGACTGCCTATAAAAAATTGGGTCTTCGTTCAATTAAACTTATTATTAATAGTCTAGGCGATACAGAAAGTAGAAAAGCACATCGTCAGGCACTAATCAAGCACTTTACTCCTCATATTGATGAGCTTTGTTCAGACTGTAAAAGCCGTTTAATGAAAAACCCGTTACGGATCTTGGATTGTAAAGCTGATCATGAACATCCATCAATGAAAAATGCCCCATCTGTGATGGATTACTTGAATGATGAATCAAAAGAATATTTTAATAAAGTAAAGACTTATTTGGACATTATGGAGATACCTTATGAAGTTGATCCAACGCTTGTCAGGGGGCTGGATTATTATAACCATACTGCTTTTGAAATTATGAGTGAGGCAGAAGGATTCGGAGCAATTACTACTTTATTAGGAGGCGGCCGATATAATGGACTTGTTGAACAACTAGGCGGACCAAGTACCCCAGGCATAGGTTTCGGCATGGGATTAGAACGATTGCTTCTAGCACTTGAGGCAGAAAGAGTTACATTACCTATTGAAAATGAATTAGATATTTTCTTTATTTCTATTG
Source organism: Pseudogracilibacillus sp. SO30301A (assembly GCF_037072025.1). NCBI lineage: Bacteria > Bacillati > Bacillota > Bacilli > Caryophanales > Bacillaceae > Pseudogracilibacillus > Pseudogracilibacillus sp. SO30301A. The sequence goes on from NZ_JAXHDD010000027.1 coordinate 1,198, forward strand.
GAGAAAAAGTTCAAGAACAAACAGCACGCTTGCTTCAAGAATTAAGGCTGGCAGGACTTACAGTAGATAAAGATTATCAAGGCAGAAAAATAAAAGCTCAGTTTAAAGCTGCGGATCGTTTACATGCGAAACATGTCATTATTTTAGGAGAAGAAGAACTGGATAACAATGTTGTTAAAGTTAGAGAAATGGATACTGGAGAAGAATTAGAAGTGTCTATTGAGAACTTAGTAGAAATGATGAAAGAAAAATGTGGAGGTAACAAATAAATGAAGGATCGAATAAAAGTAGGAACATTACGAACTGATCATGTAGGTGAAACTGTCACTTTAAAAGGTTGGGTACACCGCAGACGAGATCTTGGAGAACTAATCTTTATTGATTTACGTGATCAATCAGGAATTGTCCAGATCGTTTTTAACCCAGATTATTCTAAACAAGCTTTACAAATAGCGGAAACGTTAAGAAGTGAATTTGTTATTGAGGTAAAAGGAAAAGTAATTAAGCGAGATTCGGAAACGGTTAATCCTAATTTAAAAACTGGGGAAATTGAAGTGACAGTTTCTGAAGTTTCCATTTTAAATAAGTCAAAAAACTTACCATTTTTGATTCATGAAGCGCAAGATGTTTCAGAAGATCTGCGGTTAAAATATCGATATATAGATTTAAGAAGAGAAGATATGCAACGGACATTTAAGATTCGTCATCAAATAACACAATCCGTTCGTAATTTTTTAAATGAAAATGAATTTTTAGAAATGGAAACACCGATTTTAACAAAAAGTACCCCAGAAGGTGCACGTGATTATTTGGTACCAAGCCGTGTACATCCTGGTGAGTTTTATGCACTGCCACAATCCCCACAATTATTTAAACAACTTCTTATGATGAGTGGGTTTGAGCGGTACTATCAAATTGCCCGTTGCTTCCGTGATGAAGATTTACGAGCAGATAGACAACCTGAGTTTACACAAATCGATATAGAAACAGCTTTTTCAACAAGCGAAGATATTATTCGATTAATCGAAGAAATGATGAAGCGATTAATGAAAGATGTGTTAGATAAAGATATTACGACACCATTTGAGCGGATAAGCTATGAAGATGCCTTGGCTCGTTTTGGTTCCGATAAACCTGATACTAGATTTGGCATGGAGTTAGTCCATGTTACAGACATAGTAGAAAAAAGTGATTTTAAAGTGTTTAGTGGGCCGGCAAATAGTGGTGGAAAAGTTTGTTTATTAAACGTAAAAGGTGCCTCAAATCAGTTTACACGAAAAGATATTGACAGTGGCTTAACTGAATTTGTGAAGACATATGGTGCTAAAGGATTAGCATGGGTAAAAGTTGCCGATGGAGAGATGACGGGTCCGATTGCGAAGTTTTTCTCTAAAGAAGAAAAAACACAGATTTTCGAACGTGCGAATGTTGAAGATGGAGATTTATTATTATTTGGTGCAGATAAGGCAAAGATTGTTTACGATAGCTTGGGTGCTCTCCGCTTAAAACTAGGAAAAGATTTAAACTTGATTGATGATTCATTGTTTAATTTCTTGTGGGTAGTTGACTGGCCATTGCTTGAATATGATGAGGATGCAAAACGATATGTTGCGGCACATCATCCCTTTACATCTCCTGTAGCTGAAGACATTGATAAATTAAAGACAGAACCAGAAAATGTTCGAGCTAACGCCTATGATATAGTGTTGAATGGATATGAATTAGGTGGTGGATCAATCCGAATTAATCAAAGCGAGATGCAAGATACGATGTTCGAAGTGCTTGGATTCACACAAGAGTCCGCACGTGAGCAATTTGGTTTCTTACTCGATGCTTTAGAATATGGCGCACCTCCGCATGGTGGAGTGGCTCTTGGTTTAGACCGAATGGTTATGCTCTTAGCAAACAAAACAAGTATTAGAGATACAATTCTGTTTCCAAAAACAGCATCGGCTTCTGATCTGTTAACAGATGCACCAGGAGAAATTAGTGAAGCTCAATTAGCAGAATTAAATATTAAAGTAATGAAAGAGGAAGAGTAAATTACTTGTGCAAGGTGTTCACGTATCATCCTACTTTAGGGAAATGGGAGTGAGAAGAGCTCTGTGGCAGCTCTTCAACACCCCTGTTAAAAGTAAAAAGTTCCTTTCGATTATCAAGTAAGAACCTCTAAGAACAGGGCTATTCTAATTTATTTACCGCTAAATCGAAGGAACGTTCTAATTTATTATCCATTTTAATATAACTATTTGTTGATTAAAACGCTTTCATATGATAGGATATAATTAGATTAAACATTAGTCCTAATATGTTCGTTGGATAAATCATTTTGACCTAACAGACGGATACAGGGAGTTTGATTGTTTCTATATGGTTGTTAGCATCCTTCGAATCTGAAAAATGATTTGCTCGTGATGATAATAAGTATAGAATAGAACACCCACCTGCATTTAGCGGGATCAAAATCGATGTTGGACGGCATCATTGGGATTAATGTTGTAAATTTAAAATTAAAGTGTTTAGTAAAAAAATTATCTTCTCCATCTATGGAGAAGATAATTTAATTTGAAGATCCTTGGGCAAATTGTTCAAGGTTCCCGTTTTTGTCCATTTTAAAAGCAGGAGACTTTATTGAGCCTTGATCATCTAAAACAGCCATTTTTCGAGCCCGATCCATAATCTGAATAAATGTCTTATAGTCTTCTTCTACAGTGGTCAATTTTTTCTTTGTAATCGATAGTTCTCTTTCTAATGAAGCTATTTCTTCGTGTAGATCAGCATTCTCTTTTTGCAAATGCTCCGCTTTTTTCAATGATTGATTCGAAGCATAATAGTCTTGTTGCATAGATTGTAAAAAATGAATCACGTGATCTAATGTTAGTTCTGACGTTTCAGGTGGTTCCATTACTAATGAAGTTCTTGGTTCTACATGCTTTGTATAAGTGTGTTGCCGGTCTTTTTTCAAGTGAGCAGCTTGGGCACGTTTTCTCTCTTTTCGTTGTCTTTTTGCAAGTTCAATAGCATCAATGTATTTATTCCGTACCTCCGCATTCCAGCGAAATCCACATGCTGCAGAAGTCCGATTAAGCTCATCACCAACTTCTTCAAACGCATTTAATTGTGTACTACCTTCTCTAATATGGCGTAAAACAGTTTCAGCTAACAGCAAATCGTCCTCATGGGACCATGCATCTTGTCTGACTTTTGCCATCTTTTTCATCTCCTTTTAATAAACAGTCCTATATTATTATCTAAATCTAATAATATTGCTATATGTAAATTAGATAGTGTCGGTTTCTATCTGAACTTACATCAGTTTAAAAGCTCCACTGTAAGTAGCTTTTTATCAACTTATCTTTATTATGACCTTTAGAAAAAGGAAATATACTTATTCAATATTTTTTATTTATTAGGAAATTATATTTTAGCATGACTGTGGGTATGTTACTTGTTTGAAAGTATTTGCGTCTAGCCCCAGCGCTAAAGCGTAGTGCAACTTCCCTCACTTCACGACGCGATAAAGAAGATTTGCCAATTGCTTAAGACATGAGGCTAAGTACTCACTTATACCGTTGTGGTAAAAGTCAACATCACCTCAACTATACGACTAAAACTAGGCTTTATGCCCAACTAACGTCTCCCCCTATGAAGGCGTGTTTCCTTTAGCCCCTACGTAAGGAATGTTCGATTAAGTTCTGCACTTTGTATGTTTTCATCGATCTACCCATGTTGCTTGGACTAAAGGAAGTACGTCACTATGATGCACAGGACGTTCTAGTGTAAATCTTGATTGTGGGTTGAACATTTAGCGCAGTCCTAGGCGTTGCAATAAATCTTTACGGTTGGCGAACGAAAAGTGAAGTCCTAGGACGTTGTACTCTTATTTTGTAAGGGCGCTTCCGTCTATGTCCTGAATTGTTAACTGATTTTAACGTTTTTTTTGTATGTTTTCATAAACTGTTTTTAGCGCTCGTTCAAATTTACTATTATCATTTGGCTTAAAGTATTCTTTATCTTTTATCTCATTAGGTAAGTATTGTTGTGAAATCCAGTTTCCATCATAGTTGTGAGGGTATTTGTAATCAATGCCTCTTCCCAATTTTGCTGCACCTTTATAATGGGAATCTTTAAGGTGGATAGGCACCTCACCAGTTGGACGAGTTCTTATATCAGCTAAAGCTTCATCCAACGCTTTATAAGCAGTATTTGATTTTGGTGATAAAGCTAACTCGGAAACGGCTACACTGAGTGGAATGCGTGCTTCGGGAAAGCCCAATCTCTCGGCGGCCTCTACTGCAGCTACAGCTCTTGGACCAGCCTGAGGATTTGCTAGACCAATATCTTCATAGGCAATAACAATTAATCTTCTTGCGATACTATCTAAGTCACCAGCTTCGATTAGTCGACCTAAATAATGTAGGGAAGCATTCACATCACTTCCTCGAATTGATTTTTGAAAAGCGGATAATACATCATAATGAGCATCTCCACCTTTATCGTGTGAAAAGCTTTTCTTTTGCATACATTCTTCTGCGATGTTTAAATCAATATAAATAATTCCATTATTATCTTCAGGGGTGGAACTTATTGCTAATTCAAGTCCGTTTAAAACAGCACGTAAATCTCCGTTTGAACTTTTTGCAAAATGGTTTAAAGCATCATCAGTTATCGAAATATTTTCTGCCCCGTAACCATTTTCATGATCTTTTAATGTATGTTTAATTGCAACCATTACTTGGTCAATTGTTAAAGGGTGTAATTCAAATAGATGACAACGGCTACGGATAGCTGGGTTAATAGAATGATACGGGTTACTAGTTGTACATCCAATCATTGTGATTAAATTGACTTCTAAATGAGGTAATAAAAAATCTTGCTTTGCTTTATCTAAACGATGAACTTCATCTAGAATTAATACGATTCGTCCTGACATTTTAGCTTCTTCAACAACAATCTCCATATCTTTCTTTTTGTCTACTACGGCATTTAATTTTCTAACTGGAAGGGACAAACTTTGAGCGATTGCATATGCCATAGAGGTTTTTCCAGTTCCTGGAGGGCCAAATAATATCATGGAAGCAATACTGTTGGCCTCTACCATTCTCCGGATTACTTTCCCATCTCCAACTAAGTGTTCTTGTCCGATTATTTTATCAATATGATTTGGTCTCATTCTAACTGCTAATGGTTTTTTATTCATCATAATTCGTCCTTTATAAATAGATTAGTTTTTATAATTGTTTATTCATCATCTTTGTATTTAAGAGGTTGTTCAAAAAGTCCGGTGAAAATGACACTTCGCATTTCTTCGTTGGCTTGCTTTTCCGCTCCTTGAAAAGGGAAAGCACTTTTTCTGCGTGCTAGATGCGTTTCCTTGGAAAAGAAGATCACTTTTCCTGCGTGCCAGTTCTTTGCTCACGTATTAACTGCATACGTTCCGTTGCCGGGAGCTACGCCGCCTCGAACTGCTCGATCTTTTCCATTCTCCTTTTTGAACACGCACTTTAAGCGTATGCATAAAAGCGATAAAATGCAAGAACAACATTTTTCATGGTATAATTGTTCCAGTATGGTTAATTAAAATTAATGAATGTAATAATAACTGAAAATAATAATTGTATTAAATGTAAAAAATGAGGTGCTATAATTGAAAATATCAACGAAAGGTCGTTACGGTTTAACCGTTATGATTGAATTAGCGAGAAAGTATGGAGAAGGTCCAATTTCTTTAAAGTCGATTGCTGACGATAAAAATTTATCAGCACATTATTTAGAACAACTTGCAGCTCCGTTAAGAAATGCAGGATTGATTCGTAGTGTTAGAGGAGCATATGGTGGTTATATACTTGCAAAGGAACCAGAAAATATTACTGCTGGAGATGTTATTCGTGTTTTAGAAGGACCGATTACTCCGGTTGAAGGAATTGAAGAAGAGGAGCCCGCCCAACAGGCGCTATGGATGCGTATTCGAGATGTTGTGAAAGACGTATTAGACACAACGACGCTAAAAGATTTAATCGTACATGATGATACAAAACCACAAAAAGAGTATATGTTTTATATTTAAGATGGAAGGAAGATGGAATTGATCTATCTCGATCATGCGGCAACTACTCCAGTTCATCCTAAAGTGTTAGAACAAATGTATGAATTAGAGAAAGAAGTTTTTGGTAACCCTTCTAGCATTCATGCATTTGGACGGAAAGCCAAATATTATTTGGATGAATCACGGAGATATTTGGCAGATAGCATTTGTGCAAATGATAAAGAAATTATTTTTACAAGTGGAGGAACTGAAGCTAATAATTTAGCGGTCATTGGTACTGCACTTGAAAATGAATATAATGGGAATCATATTATCACTACAGCACAAGAACACCATGCCATTATTCATATTATGCAATATCTACAAAAACTAGGTTTCCATGTAACTTATCTACCGGTGAATGAGCGTGGGCAAGTTAGTGTGGCAGATGTTGAACGTTCATTAACAGATCAAACGATTTTAGTTTCAGTAATGACAGCCAATAATGAAACTGGCATTATCCAGCCCATTGATGAAATAGCTGCTTTACTAAAGGAGCATCAAGCTTATTTCCATACAGATGCAGTACAAGCATACAGCATGTTAGATATTGATGTGAAAAAATCGGGAATTGATTTATTAACAACATCAGGACATAAATTAAATGGACCAAAAGGAATTGGTTTTCTATATGTTGCCGATCATGTTCCATTAAAACAACTTCAATATGGTGGATTGCAAGAAAAAACAAAACGGCCAGGAACAGAAAATTTAATCGGAGCGGTCGGTTACTACACCGCGGCAAAACTAGCAATGGAAAACAAACAAAATAATTTTGACAAATATCGTTCTTATAAACGTATTTTTTTAGATACTTTAAGAGAAGCTGAGATAGAATTTGAAGTAAACGGAGATACTGACATAGCACTACCAACGATTGTAAATGTCAGCTTTCCCGGAACAAAAGTAGATGTACTTTTAACAAACTTTGATTTAGAAGGGATAGCGGCATCGAGTGGTAGTGCTTGTACAGCTGGTTCCCTTGAGCCTTCTCATGTTTTAAAAGCAATGTTCGGTAGCCGAAGTGACCGTATGTATAATTCAGTTCGTTTTAGTTTTGGATCGGCAAATACAATGGAAAATGTAAAAGAAGCGGCAATTAATATCGCAAAAGTAGTAAGAAGACTAACTGAATAGGGAAAGAGGATTAGTATGACAGAAAAAACACGGGTTGTCATTGGAATGAGTGGTGGAGTTGATTCTTCTGTAGCAGCCCTTTTATTAAAAGAACAAGGATATGAAGTGATCGGTGTATTTATGAAAAATTGGGATGACACTGATGAATTTGGTGTATGTACTGCGACACAAGATTATGAAGACGTGATTAGAGTTTGTAACCAGATTGATATCCCTTATTACTCTGTGAATTTCGAAAAAGAATATTGGGATAAAGTATTTACCTATTTTCTTGATGAATACCGTTCTGGAAGAACTCCAAATCCGGATGTGATGTGCAACAAGGAAATAAAATTTAAAGCGTTTATGGACTATGCACTTTCTATTGGAGCAGATTACGTAGCTACTGGTCATTACGCTCGAGTACGGACAGTGAATGGAAAGATTGAATTATTACGTGGTGTAGACACAAATAAAGACCAAACGTACTTTCTAAATCAATTATCAGCAGATGTTTTAGCAAAAGTGTTATTCCCACTCGGTCATTTAGAGAAAAAAGCAGTAAGAAAAATTGCCGAAAAACATAATCTCGCGACTGCAACGAAAAAAGACAGTACAGGTATTTGTTTTATTGGAGAACGTAATTTCAAAGAATTTTTAAGTGAATATTTACCTGCACAACCTGGAGAAATGAAAACATTACGTGGTGAAGTAAAAGGAAAACATGACGGCTTGATGTACTATACAATTGGTCAACGCCACGGACTTGGTATTGGTGGAGAAGGTGAACCTTGGTTTGTAGTTGGTAAAAATATAAAGGAAAATATTTTATATGTTGAACAAGGCGATTCTAATGAATATTTATATTCGGATGCGCTTATTGCTTCAGACGTAAATTGGATTAATGAGGTAGAAAGCTCATTTTCTTGTACTGCTAAATTTAGATATCGACAAAAAGACAGTCAAGTTTATGTTACAATACTTGAAAAAGACCGTGCACTTGTTGAGTTTGAACATGATGAAAGAGCTGTTACACCGGGGCAAGCTGTTGTGTTTTATCAAGATGAAGTATGTCTAGGTGGCGGTACGATTGAGCAAGTTTTTAAAAATGAAAAACAATTACAGTATGTTGGCTAAAGACTATGTTAAGGCTTCGCTTAAGATAGTCTTTTAGCATATAAGAGTCAGGAGTATAGATGTTGAATAAACAAAAGCAAGCAATTAACTTAATGAAAGAAAATAAATTGGAGGAAGCAGCTAAATTATTTATTCAAATAATTGACGAAAATCCAGAAGATCCAATTGGTTATATCAATTTTGGTAACGTCTTAGAATTAATGCAACAACTTGATAAGGCAGAAAGATTTTATTTAAAAGCAATCGAACTAGACGAAAAGTCCGCAACTGCATTTGTCTGTCTTGGTAAGCTTTATTATGATCTAAATATGTTAACTGAATCGGAAAAAATGTTCCAACATTCTTTAAGGCTTGGAATCGAGGATAGTGAAGTTTTTTATTTACTTGGTATGATTCATGTAAAGAGAAAAGATTTAATACTCGCCACGCCTTTTTTACAAAGAGCTGCCGAATTAAGTACAGATGCAGAAATTAAATTTCAATATGGCTTAGTCTTAGCGCAAACGAATTATCTTAAGGAAGCTAAAACAATCTTAGATGAAGTAATTACATTAGATAACACACATGCGGACGCTTTATACAACTTAGGAATCATTGCAGTACAACAAAACGAACATGACGTTGCTTTATCGTATATGAATAAAGCGTTAGATTTGGAGCCAAATCACTTACTTGCAATGAAGGCAAAGCGAACTCTTTTGGAAAAGACAGATAGATAGCGGGGTCTTAGTGAATGGAAACAGATCAAATGAATGAGCGCGGCTATATAAAAGGAGAAATTATGTTTACAATTTTCGAAAATCCAGAAGAACATTTCTCCATTGCAAAGATAAAAATCCACGATACAAACGAAACGTATACCGAAAAAGACATTGTTGGTAAAGGATACTTTAGTAATTTGCAACCAGGAGTTGTATATCAGTTTTTCGGGAAGCTTGATACACATCCGAAGTTTGGGGTGCAATATAATATTACTGCATATCAGACCTTCGTTCCAGAAACGAAAGAAGCTGTTGTCGCTTATTTGTCTAGCGATTTATTTTACGGGATAGGGAAACGAACCGCAGAATCCATTGTAGAAAAATTAGGGGAGAATGCCATACAAAAAATATTAGAAGACCCGAATGTATTATCATCTATTCCAAATATGAAAAAGAAGACGATAGAAACGGTAATAAGTACACTGCAAGATAATCAAGGGTTTGAGCAAATTGCCGTACAGTTAACTCGATATGGTATCAGTCTTAAAATGTCGCAAACATTATACAAAATGTATAAAGAAGAAACGCTTGAATTACTAAAAGAAAATCCGTATCAATTTGTCTTTGATATTGAAGGGTTCGGCTTTATTACGGCTGATAAAATTGCAAGCATAAATGGAATTTCTAAGAAAGATGAAAATAGAATTCGTGCGAGTTGTATCTATGCTCTTCAAATGAGTATCTTGGATGGACATGTATATTTGCCTATAAAAGAATGCGTAAAGAGTATGCAAAATATATTAAAAGTCAATGAATTGACAGATGAAAAGTTGTTGCAATTACTTGATGTTCTTGAAACAGAGAAAAAAATTATTATGAAAGATAATCAGGTTTACTTACCTAGCCTTTTTTATGCTGAGGAACAATTTAGTTCACATATTAAAAGGATTATGGAAAAAGAGATTGAAATGAAAACGACGGACGCTGAACTGATGAAGTTGATCGGTGAAATAGAAGAAGAGGAGTCTTTAAGTTACGGAGAAGAACAATTTTCGGCAATAAAACAAGCCATTCATTCGAAGTTAATGATCTTAACTGGTGGACCAGGTACAGGTAAAACAACTGTTATTAAAGGAATTTTAAAAGTGTATGCTGATATCTATGATTTATCTTTAAATCGTCATGATTATGATAAATCTGCAGACTATCCTTTTATTTTAACTGCCCCTACCGGTCGGGCTGCTAAACGACTAGAGGAATCTACTGGAATAAAAGCATTGACGATCCACCGGCTTTTAGGTTGGGATGGGCATAATAATTTTGAAAAAAATGAATATGAAAAATTAACGGGGAAATTTTTGATCATTGATGAATTTTCGATGGTAGATACTTGGCTTTCCAATCATTTATTTAAAGCTATTCCCGATGATATGCAAGTGTTATTAGTTGGCGATGAAGATCAGCTGCCATCTGTAGGACCTGGACAAGTATTGGCTGATCTGTTAAGCAGTGAACGAATACCATTAATTAAACTAAATGAAGTCTACCGTCAAAAGGAAGGGTCAAAAATTATTCAGTTGGCACATTTAATTAAGAACGATAATTGTACACCAGCGGATTTAGTAAAAGACAAAGATTTTAGTTTTATTCCATGTAGAATGCATCAAATAATCGAGGTTGTTACAAAAGTATTTAAACGTGCTATTGATAAAGGGATATCTGTAAACGATATTCAAATTCTTGCACCAATGTATCGTACGGAAGCGGGAATCGATGCGATTAATAAACAAATTCAGTCGTTAGTGAATCCAAAATCGAAGAATAAAAGAGAACGATTCATTAATGATGCAACGTACCGAGTTGGTGATCGAGTAATTCAGTTAGTAAATCAGCCGGAAGAAGGGGTATATAACGGAGATATTGGTGAAATTAAGCAAATATTTACTGCGAAAGAAAATGCAGAAAAGCAAGAGCAAATTTTAATTGCCTTTGAAGACAATGAAGTGTTATATACACGTGCGAATTATTTAAATTTTATGCACGCTTATTGTATTTCAATACATAAATCGCAAGGAAGTGAATTTCCTATCGTCATTTTGCCGGTTGTTTCTACGTATCGTAGAATGCTTCGGAAAAACTTGCTTTATACTGCAATTACTAGAAGTAAGCAATCTTTAATAATGTGTGGCGAAATAAATGCATTTATCCAAGGTATTGAAACATTAGATACCAATAAACGCTACACAACATTGAAAGAGCAATTGCAGCAAAAATTGGCCGGTTTTTCTGAAAGTGAACAAGAAAAAACACTGTCAGATACAGAAGAAACTGATAGTTTATCTCCTTATGATTTTATGTAATTGCTGTATATAACCTCCCTCGTTACAAACAATAAAGAAGTACGAGGGAGGAAGGGCAATGAATTTGAAGAAAATAATCTACATTTGCGTTTCCATCATATTGATTGTTTTGGTAATTTATCTTCTAATAAAACTCTATCCTGTTTATAAAACTCTTTTTGTTGTTATAGGTAAAATTTTAACACCATTTATTATCGCTGCATTTATAAGTTATTTACTACATCCTGTTGTCTTAAAATTAAATCAATTTAATATTAGTAAAGGATTTGCTGTTATTATTATTTATTTACTTTTCTTTTCATTAATGACCATCCTTTTTTATAAAAGCTTTCCTGTTTTCGTGCAGCAATTACAAGATTTAAGTGAGCAGCTTCCGGATTCAATGATTTTATATGAAAATATTATTTATTCGATTTATGATTCGACCTCTTTTTTGCCAGAAATCGTTCATGATAAAATGGATGAACTAATTTCCCGAATCGAATTATCTGTTGAAAAACAAATAGAAAATATATTAGATCGTGCAGCAAATCTGTTTGATTTTATCATTACGATAACGATTATTCCTGTCCTTGTGTTTTATTTTTTGAAAGATTTTACTCAAATGAAAAATTCCCTGTATAATTTTGTACAGGAAAAACATTACCAAAGATTTGAGACGATTTTAAAAGCAATGGATGAAAGTTTAGGAGGGTATATCCGAGGGCAATTAATCATTTCTTCGGCAATAATGTTCGTCACATATGTAATTTATCATACGTTTCAATTGAAATATGCGCTGGTTCTTGCGGTGATTATGGGATTAATGAATGTGATTCCATATTTTGGTCCGATAATCGGTACCGTCCCTGCAGTTGCAGTTGCGATGACATCTTCTTGGAAGCTTGTTATCGTAGTTCTTGTCACTACTTTAATCGTTCAAACATTGGAAAACAGTTTTTTATCACCTTATATAATGGGAAAAAGTGTCCAAATTCACCCTGTTTTCATTATTTTAACATTACTAATAGGAGCAGAAATTGGTGGAATCATTGGAATGATTGTCGCAGTACCTTTAATAACAATGGGAAAAGCGATAATTGTACAAATTTATATAAATAAACAACATTGCAATTGACATTTGTGCACCAGTTTCTTATACTAGTTTTTAACTTACATATGATTCTTTAAATAATAATAAAATGTTGAAGGTAAAGAGTACATGATCTCTCATGTTAAAGAGAGGAATTTAATTTGCTGAAATAAATTCCAACATGATATTATGGAAAGCTAGACTGGAGTGCGGCTAATCCCCGTCGGTATCAAACCGTTAACATGATCAAGCGATGAATTGTTTTTAATTCATAATTAGGGTGGTACCGCGAATGTAATCTCGTCCCTGCATATGCAGAGAGGAGTTTTTTTATTGTTTAGCTTACTATTATAAACAACACTCATTAGTTGAGGGTAATTTAGCGTTTCCATAAACTGCGACGTAAAAGTCTATATGAACAACTCCGTATCTCAGGAAAAGGCATATAATGCGAAACGACTCCTCATGTTCTGAATCGACTCGACATCTTGGAAAATGACTCGACATGTTTGCAATCGACTCGACGTCTTGGAAAACGACTCGACATGTTCGCAATCGACTCGACGTCTTGGAAAACGACTCGACATGTTCGCAATCGACTCGACATCTTGGAAAATGACTCGACATGTTTGCAATCGACTCGACATCTTGGAGATCGAGTCATTCTTTTCTAGTGGTGATTAAATAGTAACGTCGCAGTTTACTTCAACTGTTTAAGTGTTCTTTTTTATATTTTAGTTTAAAGAAATGATATTGAAAATGGAGGTATAATAATATGAAGAAATTATCTTCATCAGAAGTTAGACAATTATTTTTACAATTTTTTAAAGAAAAAGGACATCAGATTGAAAAAAGTGTTTCACTTGTTCCAAAGGATGATCCAAGTTTATTATGGATCAATAGTGGAGTTGCAACATTAAAAAAATATTTCGATGGTTCAATTACCCCTGAAAATCCAAAAATTGCTAATGTACAAAAGGCAATACGGACTAACGATATTGAAAATGTTGGTTTTACAGCAAGACACCATACATTTTTTGAAATGTTAGGTAATTTTTCGATCGGTGATTATTTTAAAAAAGAAGCCATTATTTGGGCGTGGGAATTTTTAACAAGCGATAAATGGATTGGTTTCGATGGGGAATTATTATCTGTAACTGTTCACCCTGAAGATGATGAGGCGTATAATATTTGGGTAAATGAAATAAAATTACCTGAATCGCAGATCATTCGCTTAGAGGAAAATTTTTGGGATATTGGAGAAGGGCCATGTGGCCCTAACTCCGAAATATTTTTTGATCGGGGAGAAAGTTATGGGAATGATCCAAATGACCCTGAACTGTACCCTGGGGGAGAAAATGAACGTTATTTAGAAGTTTGGAATCTTGTATTTTCACAATTTAATCATAATCCAGATGACACATATACACCACTTCCTAACAAAAATATTGATACCGGAATGGGACTAGAACGGTTAGTGTCCATTTTACAAAATGCTAAAACTAACTTTGATACAGACCTGTTTATTCCAATCATCAAAAAAACGGAAGAGTTTACCTCAGTAAAATATGGTGAAAATGAAGAACTAGATACTGCTTTTAAAATCATTGCAGATCATATTCGTACCGTAACTTTTGCGGTTGGCGATCATGCACTTCCTTCAAATGAAGGAAGAGGATATATTTTACGTCGATTAATTAGACGTGCGGTTCGTTATGCAAAAAATTTAGGGATAGAAAAACCATTTATGTATAAACTAGTCCCCACGGTCGGACGAATAATGAATTCTTATTATCCAGAAGTGGCAGAACAACAGGAATATATTGCAAATATTATTCAAATTGAAGAAGAAAGATTCAATGAAACGCTTCACGAGGGGATTGAACGTTTACATGAAATCATTGAAAAAGAAAAATCTCAGGGTAAACAAGTCATTCCTGGTGAAGAAGTTTTTAAACTTTATGACACATACGGATTTCCAAAAGAGCTTACAGAAGAATATGTAGAGGAATATGGCTTTACAATTGATAACGAGGGCTTTGATCAACAGATGGAGAAACAACGGACAAGAGCAAGAGAAGCGAGAGACCAAACAGCTTCTATGCATGTTCAAGATGATTTATTAACACAAATTAAAGCAGAAAGCACCTTTATCGGTTATGACAAACAAAAGGTATCGACTGAGGTTATTTATATTATTGGTAAAAATGATATAATAGAACGAGCAAAAGAAGGGGATAATGTTTCGCTTATTTTAAAGGAAACGCCATTTTATGCTGAGAGCGGTGGCCAAATTGCAGATACTGGTTGGATTTATACAGATTCAGCAAAAGCGAAAGTAACGGATGTTCAAAAAGCGCCAAATGGGCAACATATTCATTATGTCGAAATAATCGAAGGAACACTTGAAAATAAGGAAACAGTGACAGCTATAATTGATGAAGCTTTACGAAAACAAATTATTAAAAACCATACTGCTACTCATTTAGTCCATCAAGCTTTACGTGATGTTTTGGGAGAACATATTCACCAGGCAGGTTCGTTGGTAACTCCAGATCGGTTACGTTTTGACTACACCCATTTTGAAGCAACTAAAAAATCTGACTTAAAGAAAATTGAAAAAATTGTTAACGAAAAGGTTTGGTCAGGTCTACCTGTAATCATTGAGAATACTGAAATCAACAAAGCAAAAGAAATGGGTGCCATGGCGCTATTTGGTGAAAAATATGGTGATATCGTACGAGTTGTTAAAATTGGTGATTATAGTACAGAATTATGTGGAGGGTGCCATGTAAGTAATAGTGCTGAGATTGGTCTATTTAAGATTGTTTCTGAAAGTGGAATAGGTGCAGGTGTGAGAAGAATTGAAGCAATCACGAGTGAGCAAGCATTTAATTGGATGGAAAACAAACTTCATACATTAAATGATGCAGCAGCATTGTTAAAAACTAACGAAGATAAACTTATTCCTAAAATTGAATTTGTCCTGGAAGAATTAAAAACGATTCAAAAAGAGAATGAATCTTTACAAACAAAAATGTCTAACCAAGAAACAGAGGAGTTATTAACAAAAGTTAAATCAATCAAGGGTATTAAAGTTTTAACAGAAAAAGTGTCAGTAAAAGATATGAATCAACTTAGAAGCATGCTGGATTTTCTAAAACAAAAGATAAAATCAGGTGTAATTTTGTTAGCGGCTGAAAATAACGGAAAAGTGCTTTTAATATCTGGTGTAACAAATGATTTAATTAGTAGAAATATGCATGCAGGTAAATTAATTAGCCAAGCTGCAGCTGTATGTGGAGGCGGTGGAGGTGGTCGTCCAGATATGGCACAAGCTGGCGGTAAAGATGTAACTAAAATTCCAGAAGCGTTCGATACAGTTTATTGCTATATTGAGGAACAACTCAATTAAATTCATTTCTAAACAAAAGTATTATGCTTCCTTACAATAAAAAATGGAAAAAGGTATTAGAAATGAATTAAACATGGTAAAATGTAGACAAGCTATTATGGGATGGGGTGCAAGTAATGAGTTCAATTGATAAAACCATGAAATTTAACTTTCCTGAAGAGTCATTTGATAAAGATATTAAAGAAACATTATTAACGATTCATGAAGCTTTAAAAGAAAAAGGGTATAATCCAATTAATCAAATCGTTGGTTATTTAATCTCTGGTGATCCCGCCTATATACCGAGATATAAAGACGCAAGAAACTTGATCCGAAAAATTGAACGGGATGAAGTAATTGAAGAATTGGTTAAATTCTATTTAAATGAATTAAAAAAGGAAAATAAATGAGGGTATTAGGTTTAGACGTTGGTTCCAAGACAATAGGCATTGCGGTTAGTGATGCATTGAAACTAACGGCCCAAGGGGTAAAAACGATTAGCTGGACTGAACATGATATGTCATCTGCCGATCAAGAACTTGCTTCCATTATAGCAGAATATGACATTCATGAAATTGTGATTGGATTGCCCAAACATATGAATGGTACGATTGGAGAGCGGGGAGAGTTTTCAAAAACATATGGAAAACGTTTGGAACGAAAATTCCAGCTACCAGTTCATTTTGTTGATGAAAGACTTACAACTGTAGCTGCTGAACGAGCATTGCTAGAAGCAGATGTAAGCAGAAAAAAAAGAAGTAAAGTAATCGATAAAATGGCTGCTGTTATAATTTTACAAAGTTTTTTAAATCAGCATCAATAGGAGGAGATCTCATGAGTAAAGAAGAACAAGAAAGAATTATTATTCCCGATGAAAATGGAGAAGAGCATCTTTTTGAAGTATTGTTTAAATTTGATGTTGATGAAACAGGATATTCTTATATTACGCTCACTCCAGTCGAACAAGCTGATGAGGAAGAAGTGGAAGTATATGCATTTCGTTATGAAGAGGATGAGGAGGAGACTGAAGAAAGTGATTTCAAACTCTTTCCGATTGAATCTGATGAAGAATGGGATATTGTTGAAGAAATGCTTTATACGCTAACAGAAGAAAACGATAATTAATACGTTATTTTATCTGTATAACAAACAGATAAAGGAGACATCCGTTATGACAAAAGATAAAGAGCCAACTGATCATGGATCTGCACTTGAAGTAAAAGCGAATGATGCAAAAATAGTCCGAAAAATTGTGTTGATAACATTAAGTTCTTTCACACTTATATTCACTATCGGAATAATTTCAGGATACTTTTATATTAAATCAGCTTTGGAACCTGTGGATCCTGGGAGTAAGGAGAAAGTAGAAATAGAAATTCCATTAGGATCGTCGACAACTGAAATCGCAGGCATATTGGAAAAAAATGGGGTAATTAAAAATAGTGGGATTTTTCGTTTTTACATTAAATTTAAAAACTATTCAGACTTTCAAGCTGGCGAATATACATTAACACCTTCTTTGACGTTAAAAGAAATTGTAACTGAGCTTCAAAGTGGAAAAATTATGGAAGAGCCACTTTACCGCATTACAATCCCTGAAGGTAAAACAATTGAGCAAATTGCTGGGATTTTTGCTAAAAAGCTCTCATTTTCCGAAGAAGATTTTATTGAAGTCGCTAATGATGAAACATTTATTAAAGAACTAATGGAAAAATACCCAAGTCTACTCTCCGAAGAAATATTAGATAAAGAGCTTTACATGCCTTTGGAAGGATATTTATTTGCGGGTACGTATGATATTTTTGAAGAAGAACCATCCCCTCGTCAGCTCATTGAAACAATGGTTGAACGGACAGATGAAATTTTAAAATCTAGACACGAACAGGTGGCGGCGAGTGGACTAACAATTCATGAAATTTTAACGTTAGCTTCTGTTATTGAAAGGGAGTCCAAGTTTTCTGAAGATCGTCCAAAAGTGGCACAAGTGTATTTTAATCGAATCGATAATAATATGAAACTACAAAGTGATATTACCGCATTTTACGGATTAAAAAATCTTAAACATAAAGCAGTAGTTACATATGATGACATAGAAGTTGATACACCTTATAATACTTACGTTGTAGATGGATTACCAATAGGGCCGATTGACTCCCCAGGCGAGGAAGCAATTGATGGTGTACTCGATCCAGAAGGAGAGGACTTTACGAAACTTTATTATTTTTCTAGACCGAATGGTGAAACTTTTTACTCAGATACAATAGAAGAACATAATCGGATCAAGGAAGAATATCGTCATGAATGGTATGATTTAGAAAACGAAGAAAGTGATTCTGATAAATGATAATATATTATGGAGATTGAACATATGGATAGTGTAACAGATTACTTACGACAAACTGTACCCAAGCATAAAAAGTGGATGGCTGAATTGGAATCTTATGCACACGAACATCAAATTCCAGTCATGGAGCCTGTTAGCTTACATTTTTTAACTCAGATAGTTCGTATGAAAAAACCGAAGACGATTTTAGAGATTGGTACTGCAATTGGATATTCAGCACTTTGTATGCATAATGCGTATCCGACATCCAAAATAACAACAATTGAAAAGAATGAATCAATGTATCAACTTGCTCTTAAGAATATAAAGAAACAAGAAAAAGAATCTAAAATTGACATTATTTTTGGCGATGCTTTAGAAGAAGTTAATGTACTAGCATTAAATAATATAGCATTTGACATAATTTTTATTGATGCTGCAAAAGGGCAATACAAACGATTTTTTGAGCTTGTACAACCATTACTGAAAAAGGATGGAATAATCATTTGTGATAATATATTATTTAGAGGATATGTAGTGAATGACTCGACAGTGAATAATAAACGGCTACAAAACTTAGCAAAAAAAATTCGTGATTTCAACGAATGGCTAACAAGAAATGAAGATTATCATACATCAATTATCCCTATAGGGGATGGGGTATCTGTTAGTATTAAAAAAAATAATATTTGAATTACAGAAAGACGTACTCATATTTTGGAGAGTGTGTCATTTTTATATGAATTTACATTGTTTAAGGAGTGTTTAAGATGACAGAAGAAAAAAGTTATTATATGACAGAAGAAGGTAAAGAAAAATTAGAACAAGAGCTACACGTGTTGAAAACTGAAAAAAGAAAAGAAGTAGTTGAAAGAATTAAAATTGCTCGCGATTTTGGAGATTTATCTGAGAACTCTGAGTATGATTCCGCTAAAGAAGAGCAAGCATTTGTTGAAACGAGAATTGCTCAATTAGAAAAGATGATCCGTAATGCTGTTATTATTGAAAATGATGAAAATAATGTTGACGTTGTAAGTTTAGGTAAAAAGGTAACATTCATTGAATTGCCAGATGGGGAGGAAGAAACATATACCATTGTTGGTAGTGCAGAAGCCGATCCTTTTGAAGGGAAAATATCGAATGACTCTCCAATGGCAAAAAGCTTATTAGGTCAACAAAAAGGAACAGAAGTAATGGTGCCAACACCAGGCGGAGAAATTAAAGTGAAAATAGTTGACGTACATTAATATCAGATAAAGAAATGAGTGTATACTCGTTTCTTTTTTAAGCGAATCCATATAATTATCTAGCAGTCAATTAGTTAAAGGGTTAGGCGTTTTATGAATAAAGCTTTGTAAGAGTGAGCCAAGTTATTAAAACAAATAGTTTATTACATTAACCGTACTGAGGAGGGAAACAACTTGATTAAAAATAGAACGTTATCTCGTACAACCAGACACCAAAAACGCCGTAACAATAAGCGTAAGTTAATATTTTTTTCATTGCTAGGGATTGTCTTTATTATTGTGCTGTTTTCATTAATTGTCTTTGGAAATAAGGATCAAAATGAAAGTGATATAGCTAAAGAAATTCAGGAGGAAACAGCGGAAAAACCTCTTAATAACGATGAAAATGATGGAAAAAATGAAGATGACTCAGAAGGTATCGATGAAGATTACGATTTAGAAAGTGATATAGATGTTCAAGAAGTTGACTCCACGGACGATAATGTAATTGTTGCATATACTGGGAATTGGGATCCAATCGGGACGACGCAAACAGGGACTACTCATTCAACAGACTATAGCGATGGATCTGCCGATAGAGTTGAAATAAAACGAGCTGTTTCTGCGGTAACAGGAATAAGTGAAGATGATATGACTGAACATTGGGTAGGCAATGATGGGGAACAGAAAGTTATTGCTACTGTTTCTAGCAAATCCGGTGAAGAAATTTATCGAGTATACTTATCTTGGATAGATAATGAAGGTTGGCAAGTAACGAAAGTCGAACGAATTAAAAATCTTGAGGAACAATAGGGCTCGGAGGTTGAATCATGAAGCTTGGAATAATTGGTGCAATGGATGAAGAAATAGAACTATTAAAGGAAAAAATGACTGATAAACAGAAATTCGAGATTGCTTCCGTACTTTTTGTGGAAGGAAAAATAAATGGCAATGACATTGTTTTATTAAAATCAGGTATAGGAAAAGTAAATGCAGCGATGGCGACAACTATTCTCTTGGAAAGATTCCAACCAACCCATGTTATAAATACAGGGTCTGCTGGTGGATTTTCAAATAAATTAAAGGTTGGAGATGTCGTAATAGGAAAAGAAGTAGTTCATCATGACGTTGATGCTACTGCTTTTAACTACAAATATGGTCAAGTTCCTAAAATGCCAGCAACCTTCCAAGCTGATAAAGCCTTAATCGATAAAACAAAACAGGTTTTGGATGAATTATCAATAGCAAGTGAAATAGGTTTAATTGCAACTGGTGATTCATTTATGAGTGATCCAGAACGGGTAAAATTGGTAAAAGAAAAGTTTCCCAACATGTTAGCAGCGGAGATGGAAGGTGCATCCATTGCTCAAGTATGTTATCAATATCAAACCCCGTTTGTTATCATACGGGCTTTATCTGATATTGCTGGTGAGGAATCTTCTGCTACTTTCAATGAGTTTCTAGAGCTTGCCGCTCATAATGCAGCGAAAATTATTACCCAAATTACAAAAAGTAAGGAAGAAGTTTAAATTAAATTAATAAGAGCTGGCTATTTAAAGAGAGTGATCCAGCTCTTGTTTTTTTTAAGATTATTTATCAAATCCATTTTTTTGCAGTACTTGTTTGTTAATTAAATGAGGTGTTTTGCTTTTCTTTATTATAATATGCACGGAAAACTTTCATTAAGGCCCGTTTCTCTATCCTTGAGACGTAACTGCGTGATATGTTTAATAATTTAGCAATTTCTTTTTGAGTCAATTCTTTATTATTACTTAAACCGTAACGGTATATTAAAACGGTTTTTTCCCTTTCATCCAAGACCTCAAAATGTTCTTTTAACTTACTTATCTCCATATTTAATTGAATATATTCTAAAATATTTTCTGACTCGGCTTCGATTACATCTAGCAAACTAATCTCATTGCCTTCTTGATCTTGACCGATTGGACTATGTAATGATACATCTTTACGGGATTTTTTTAATGTTCTTAAATACATTAATATTTCATTTTCAATACATCTTGCAGCATATGTCGCTAATTTTGTACCTTTTCCAACTTTAAAACTCTCTACTCCTTTAATTAACCCGATTGTTCCGATTGAAATAAGATCCTCCGTATATTCCCCAGTGTTATCAAATTTTTTTACGATATGTGCTACAAGACGTAAGTTATGCTCAATTAGTTTATTTCTAGCATCCTGGTCTCCCTCTTGCATTAGTGTGAGGAATTTTTCTTCTTCTTCTTTGGAAAGAGGTTGTGGGAAAGTATTATTTTTTACATAAGAAACAAAAAATAACGTTTCCTTAATAAGTAACGTTAAAATTGATAAAAACGTTGACACGTTTTTCACCTCCATGCTCCATGCATTATTAGCTATATATCATTCTTATGAAGTATTGGAGTAAAACGTGTCTGTCCCTAGTAATTATTTACCTTTATATTTACCAAAATTAAAAGACAAACTGTGAAGTATGAACTTACACAGCTTGTCTTTTATAACATCATTACTTATCCAAGTCTATGGTGTTTAGCAGGTCTATATTTACACCATTCATCATATCGTGAAAGCTACAATGACAAAAAAGATAGCCATTGTGACTAAGCCTACTGGAACTGCGAAACGAGCATATTCCAAGCTAGTAATTTTAAGTTTCCCGGCAGCTATAATATTTGGGATATTTCCCGGGATTAACATTCCACCACTAATACAAAGACCAAGTAAAATGGCTTCAATTGTCGTACTATCCATTTGTGGACTAATCTCCGCAGCAGCTAAGGTCGCATTATCTAAAATAGCTGAAATAATATTAATCCAATAAAGTACTAATGGATGTAAATCAAGTAAAAATCTTTCGATAAACGGTTGAAATCCTGCTCCTAGAAAAGTTAAAGCCATTACAAATAGGTATATTTTTAAACTACGAATGATGATTTCACCATATGACTCTTTCTCAGATACTGTTTCATTATTTTGCTTTAATTTATTTTGTTTTTCCGTTCTCGGTGAAATCATAAATGCAGACAGGATTCCAAAAGCAATTACTCCCGGAATGATATATAATCCAAGTAATTTTAATAAGTAAAAGAAGTCCTCATTTAATTTACTAATAACAATTGTAGAAAGCGGTTCCCCTAAAGGTGTTAAAACTGCACCTAACCCAATCGCATAACATGCTAGAATTACGAGGCGAACTTCTGATTTTCTATCCATTCGTAATACGGATATAACAGCAACTAAAATAATTGCAGCCACAATTGCTGTAATTATACTGGAGACAAGTCCAAGAATAATTACGAATATTGCGATAAACACTCGATAAGGGATAGCGTAACTTAAACTAAGTATTCCCGTTTCAATAGGCTTTTGGAACCAACGGAACAAAAGGCCGGCAGCAAAGACTGCTAAAGTAATATTGATTGGAGAGATCAACGCTTCTTTAATAAGATCCCATTCCCATACCTGACTAACAAATACAGAAGCAACTCCCATAATAAATAAAAATACTTCTAAATTTCTTTCCACAAGTTTTGTGAAAGGTAAAAAAAGAACAAGTAATAAAATGATAATCAAACCAACAATCATAAATCTAGCCACTCCTTTTGAATTTAATTAAGTATGTCCTCTTTAATGGGGGATTTGACCTGCATGGAATCGCTACCACATTAAAGAAAATGAATCCTTATGTATTAACACATAACCACAATAAATACAAAAGGTCTGTCATAAAAGGGCATACTTATCCCTTAGTGACAGACTCCTCCAAAAAATTAAAGCTATTTAGAATAATAAGCGCCTCTTGCTATATAATGTATTCTAACATATATGAACAAAGATATACAAGACTTATCTAAAGATTTTTTCGATTATAGTTTGAATCATGAAATATGTGTCGTTGGCAATCATTCTAGATATATACTTTAATCGTAAACAAGTCATCGTAAAGCCGGTCTATCATGGATAAAATTGATATGTAAAAAAGTATAAGGTAAGGTTTTAGATATGTGTATTCGCTACCAAAATATGTAGAAAGTTTTAGATAAATTGTTATAGTTAAAAAATAAAACGTTGATGCCTTTTATTTTCATCTATTAATCGATGGTGATGTGATATACTCATTGGGGCTAAACACGCAAGGTCATTACCGGAAGATCTATTTTTAAAATTAATTTATTAGTAAATAAGTATAAAACTAGTCCATAAAAAAAGAATTAATGTTTTTTATTATAGGATAGCTCTGCTCTACGCTCTATTTCTTCTTTTATCATCTTAATAAAGTCTTTATTTAAATTTAACTCTATCGCTTTTTGATAAGCTTCCAATAATAATGAATCTGATAAACACTCCATAAAAATACTCCTTTTCTGATAATATAAGCTTAATTTACCATGAAATGAAGGGTCGAACAAGGTATAACTTATTCACAAAAGGTTGTAGGTAACTTGTTAGTTACTTGAATTTTTTCATAAATAACATTGATTAATCAACATCTACCATGTTGGTAACGTTATCCACAGGCGTGAGGAAAGTTGAAATTTGTCGAACGCTTTATACTTTATACACATAATAGA
This sequence comes from Pseudogracilibacillus sp. SO30301A, assembly GCF_037072025.1. Lineage (NCBI taxonomy): Bacteria > Bacillati > Bacillota > Bacilli > Caryophanales > Bacillaceae > Pseudogracilibacillus > Pseudogracilibacillus sp. SO30301A. Next base: position 25,183 of record NZ_JAXHDD010000027.1, read on the forward strand.
CATAGATATACAAATTATGAGAATATATTATAATAGATAACAATGGAAGTTGTAGTAATTTAGTTATTATAGAGGTGAGCTTTTGTTAAATTTATTTTTGCCCAAGAAACATGTAGAAAGTGTTTTTGACATCGAACCAGAATTTTTACTAGCTCAAGGCAAAAAAGGAATCATTATTGACCTTGATAATACGCTTGTTCCATGGAATGTTGGCCATGCAACTGATAAGGTTATAAAGTGGTTAAAAAAAATGGGGGATGCGAATATTAAAGTTACGATATTCTCTAATAACAATAAAGAAAGAGTGACTGTATTTGCTGAACCGTTAGGCACTCCTTTTATTTATAAAGCCCGAAAACCACTACAAAAAGCTTTTAAACGGGCTAAAGATCAAATGCAGCTAAGAAAAGATGAAATAGTCGTCATTGGGGATCAATTATTAACTGATATTCTTGGAGGAAATCGTGCCGGATTTTATACGATTTTAGTCGTTCCAATCGTTCAGTCTGATGCTCCAATTACAAAATTCAACCGAAATCTAGAAAGATGGATCTTAAATTATTTTTATCGCAAAGGTAAATTAACGAGGAGAATGACAGATGGACAATAACGTAATATGCGAAGGTTGTGGATCTATTCTTCAAACGGAAGATGAAAAAGAAATTGGTTATATTCCAAAATCCTCCCTTCAAAAAAAGAACTTACTTTGCAAACGATGTTTTCAATTGCGACATTATAATAAGCATGAAACTGTCTCACTAGATAGTGACGACTTTTTAGATCTAGTAAGTACAATTCGGGATACAGATAGCTTAATTATTCATTTAATTGATATTTTTGATGTGGATGGAACATTATTAAAAAGTTTACCAAGAATTGTTGGCACGAACCCGATTATTTTGGTTGGAAATAAGGTTGACCTATTACCAAAGTCAACGAATCAAAGAAAAGTACGAAATTGGCTTTTCAATCAGGCAAAAGAAGCGGGAATGAACGTTTTAGATGTTTTTTTAATATCTTCTATGAAGTCTTACAATATCGAAGAATTAGCAATGGAAATGGAAACTAGACGTGAAAATAAAGATATTTATGTAGTTGGCGTCACAAATGTTGGAAAATCAACATTTATTAATCATTTTATTAAACGATCTACTGGAATTAAAGAGGCGATTACTACATCTTACTTTCCTGGAACAACACTCGGTTTTATCGAAATACCGTTAGATCGAAATAGTGCACTTATTGATACCCCAGGGATTGTGAACCGACACCAGATGGCTCATTATGTGTCAAAAAATGATTTAAAAATAATTACACCTAAAAAAGAGATTAAACCAAGAAATTATCAGTTACATCGAGGTCAGACCTTATTTATTGGGGGACTAGCGCGCCTTGATTTTATTAAAGGTGCAAAACAAACCTTTGTCTGTTTTTTTTCTAATGAAGTGCCAATTCATCGAACAAAATTAGAAAATGCAGATGCTTTATACGAAAGACAAGTGAGTGAACTACTTAGTCCACCAGATCAAGAGACATTGAGTATTCTACCTCCTCTAGTTAAGCGTGCATATCGTCTTAACGAACCGTATACAGATGTTGTATTTCCGGGACTTGGTTGGGTTACGATTTTGGACAGTGATGTTACTGTTGAAGCATACAGTCCAAAAGGGGTTAACATATCAATTCGTAAATCATTTAATTAGAAAGTGGGGGTATAAATGAGTTATACGTTAGGATTAATTGGTTATCCAATTAAACATTCTCTTTCACCATGGATCCATACACAATTTTTTGAACGTACAAATATTGACGGATCTTATTCGATTATGGAGATACGTACTGAAAAAAACTTTTTGGAAGAAATTAAAAAATTAAAAGCACAGGAATTGAATGGATTTAACGTAACAGTTCCTTATAAGGAAAAAATTCTAGCATATTTAGATGAACTTGATGACCAAGCAAAAAAAATTGGAGCAGTAAATACTGTTTTATGTAAAAGTGGTAAGTGGATTGGTTATAATACGGATGGTATTGGCTATTTAAGATCACTTCTTAGTAAGTTTCCAGAACTAGCAAATGATAAAGAAAAAAGAATATTAATCTTAGGTGCAGGTGGTGCAGCAAAAGGGATTTATCATGCACTTATCCATCATGGATTTCATGATATTATGATTGCAAACAGATCAATAGAAAAAGCCAAAAATATATTGAATACAAATGAACGTATTATGACATTACAAGAAGCAGAAGGTCAATTAGAAGCATTTGATGTAATTATCCAAACCACTTCAGTTGGAATGAAGCCTAATCACGATAAATCGATTATTTCACTTCATCGTTTGAAAGAAAAAGCAGTTGTTAGTGACATTGTCTATCAGCCGCTTATGACTTCATTTTTACAGCAAGCAAAATCATTACATAGATCCATTCACTTTGGCCATACAATGTTACTATATCAAGCGCAATATGCCTTCGAAATATGGACAGGTGAACAACCAAATATGAAAAATATGGATGAGGCATTACAAAAAATTTTGGAAGGTTGAGTTATGATGTTATCTGGCAAACAAAAGAGATTTTTACGAGCAAAAGCTCATCATTTGAAAGCCATTTTTCAAGTAGGAAAAAGTGGAGTAACGAATAATATGATTGAGCAATTAAAAGATGTTTTAGAAAAAAGAGAATTAATTAAGATAAGTATTTTACAAAACTGTTTGGAAGACAAAGAGGTTGTTGCAGAACAAATTGCAACAGATGCCGATGCAGAAATTGTGCAAATCATCGGTAATAATATTATTTTATATAAAGAATCTGAAGAAAATAAAATGATTGTTTTACCTGAATAGGTTAAGGAGTAAATATGAAACAAATAGGTATTTTAGGTGGAACTTTTGATCCTCCACATATCGGGCACTTTATTATTGCAGATGAAGTAAAACATCAGTTGCAGCTTGATGAAATTTGGTTTATTCCTACGAATGAACCTCCACATAAAAAGAAGGCAATGATGGCTAAGCATCATCGGGTTAATATGCTAAATGCTGTAATTGAAAAAATTAACTATTTTAAGGTAAATACTATTGAATGTAATCGAATCGGTAAATCGTATACTATTGATACAATCAATACATTGAAAGAAATACATCGTGATGTGAATTTTTATTTTATTATTGGTGCTGATATGGTCGAGTATTTACCATATTGGAAAGATATCGAGAAATTAGAAAAAAAGATTCAATTTGTCGGCGTTAAACGTCCTGGGTTTAAAATGGATACTGCTTATTCTGTAATGGAGGTTAAGGTTCCATTGATTGATATTTCTTCGACAGAGGTGAAACATCGAATAGAAAAAGGTTTACCGGTCCAATTTTTTTTACCAAATGCAGTACTAACATACATAAAGGAGCATCGATTGTATGAATCTGAATGAAGCTCAGAATGTGGTGAAACAAAGATTAACAAAATCAAGATATGAACATACTTTGAGAGTCGCAAAAACAGCGGAACAATTAGCGAGAAAATATAATGAATCGATTGAACGAACTAAATTGGCAGCACTTTTGCATGATTATGCAAAATGTGATCAAGAGGAAGAGTTGAAAAGGCAAATAATACAGTATAACCTTCCAAGAGAGTTACTAAATTATAATAAGGAATTATGGCATGGACCGGTTGGTGCGAAGGTAGCTAAGGAAAAGTTCGAAATTTTGGATGAAGACGTATTGCATGCAATTTATTATCATACAACTGCTAGAGCAAATATGACCAAGTTAGAAATGATTATATTTGTTGCAGATTATATTGAACCTGGAAGGAATTTTCCAGGTGTGGAAGAAGTCAGAAATTTAGTGAAAGTAGATTTAGAGAAAGCAGCTTTAAAAGTATTAGGGAATACCATTATGCATTTAGTAAGAAAAGGGATAACCATTTTTCCTGATACATTTTATGCTTATAATCAGTTAACAAAAAAATGGGAGGGGTAATAATAGGATGAACGTAAAACAAATTCTACAAACTGTTATAGAAGCATGTGAAGATAGAAAGGCCGAAAACTGTATAGCATTAAATATGGAGAATCTAACACCTGTTGCCGATTATTTCGTTATCTGCCACGGAAATAATGAAAGGCAAGTTCAGGCAATTGCTCATTTCATCAAAGAATCTTTAGAAGAAAAAGGGCTTCATGTTAAAAGAATAGAAGGCTTTGAACATGCTAGGTGGATTTTGATTGATGTTGGTGATATAATTTGCCATATATTCCACAGAGATGAACGTGCTTACTATAATTTAGAACGCTTATGGGGAGATGCTGTAGAGGTATCCTTGGGAGAGCAAAAAGACTAATATGACGACTTACAACCGTTTTGCCTACGTATATGATAAATTAATGGAACATGCTCCTTATAAAGCATGGACGAATTTTACATTACAACAAATAAGTATTCATAATAAAGAAGTCCAAAATATTGTTGATCTCGGTTGTGGAACTGGAGTAATCACTGTTAATTTAGCAAAGTTAGGATTTGATGTAATAGGAATTGACTTTTCATCCGACATGTTAACGGCTGCTGCCGATAGAGCGTTGAAAGCAAATGTTGATGTAAGCTGGATTCATCAAGATATACGGAATATGGAAGGATTTACTAAAGTCGATTTATTTGTTAGTTATTGTGATGTCATGAATTACATTGTTAAAAAAGAAGAATTAATATCTGTATTTAATCGAGTATATAATAGTTTATTACCTGAAGGAATGTTTATATTTGATGTACACAGTATGAATTATGCCAATAATTATTTAAGGGATGAAACTTTTTCAGAAGTGACGGAGGAACTTGTTTACATTTGGGATTGTGAACAAGGGGAATTACCTGGTGAAATGTTTCATTATTTAACATTTTTTCAAAAAGAAGATGAGAAGTATATTCGCTTTGATGAAATGCATCATCAGCAGACATATGAACTTAATGTGTATACACAATTATTAAAAAGAAGTGGATTTAGTAAAATTCATTTTTATGCAGACTTTAATATTGAAAATGATTTTTCCGAAAAAAATAGTGAACGGATTTTTATTGTTGCTGAAAAATAGTTGAGAAATATTTACTTTCTCAACTTTTTTTATTTTTTTGGCAATTTTACAAAAGGTAAAATACTACTTATAATGTATTTGATTCTGAAGAAGAGGAGGGGAGTGTCTCTAATTGATTCGATTAATTAAAAAATATAAAATTATTATATCTATTGTTTTCGCTATTGTAATAGGAATTTTATTGATGCGTAATCAAGAGACAAATGAACTTGATAATCTTGACAGTGAAGAAGATCAACAACCTATTGAACATTTAGAACAAGAAAGTGATGAATTAATTGAATCTACAATTATGGTCGATATAAAAGGAGAGGTTGAAAAACCGGGGGTCTATGAAATTGAACAAGGTACACGAGTCATTGACAGCATAGATGCCGCCGGCGGTTTTACAAAGGAAGCTGATCAAAATCAAATTAATTTAGCTGAAAAGGTACATGATGAAATGGTCTTAATTGTACCGAAGCTAGGAGAAGAAAGTACAAACCCTTCACCTGTAGTTAGTCACCAAGACAATGAACAAAAAATAAGATTAAATCAGGCAACAAAAGAAGAAATTGAACAATTAAATGGAATAGGTCCGGCAAAAGCACAAGCCATTATCGATTTTCGAGAAGAAAATGGAATGTTTCAACAAGTAGATGATCTTCTGCAAGTTAATGGAATTGGTGAAAAAACATTAGAAAATGTAAAGGAATTTATTATTATACCTTGATAAACGGAGTGAATAAAAGTGGGAAGAATTTCTTGGGATCAATATTTCATGGGACAAGCTCGACTCGTTGCCTTGCGTAGTACATGTACGAGATTAATGGTAGGAGCGGTAATCGTAAGAGAAAATCGAATTATCGCCAGTGGTTATAATGGCAGTGTAGCCGATGGAGACCATTGTATTGATAATGGGTGCTATATTGTAGATGGTCATTGTGTTAGAACTGTCCATGCTGAAGCAAATGCTCTCTTACAATGTGCTAAATTTGGGGTAGCAACAAATGATACGGATCTATACGTGACACATTTTCCTTGTCTGCAATGTTGTAAACAAATTATTCAGTCAGGAATAAAACGAGTCTATTATGAAGCGGATTATCGAAATCACGAATTGGCAATTAAATTATTTGAAGAAGCAAATGTAAGCATTCATCAAATAGAGTTAACAGATATTTCTGTCACACGGATAGACGAATAGACAATAATACATTACAAAAGAATGTTGAGGTGATAACTACCCTATTTTGGGTTACGGAAGTAATGCTAAAAAACTACTGGTATATTATTGCTTTTAGTGGGGTAATAAGTATTATTATCATCATGTCTTCAAATAAATATTTATACATCCCCTTTGTACTTTGGTTGCTTTATTTATTAATTTATAAAAAGTTACCTGTTCTTGTATTTATTGTGTCGATCTTTTCATTATTATTTTTCTATAATTACATACCCCATCCAAATACGTCGCATCTGCAGTTAAACGAGGAAAAAATTGATTTTCACAAAGGAAAAATAGTTGGCCCGATTGACCATTCAGAAAATAAAATGGAATTTTTATTCCGAGAAGAAAACTTGGATGAAAAAATAGTAGTAATTTATTTTACCAATCAAAATGATGATAATGAAGATCCTACACGATTAAATCAGTTTCAAAGTGGTGCTAATTGTACGTTAGAGGGAACCTTAACTATTCCGGAAGGTGCACGAAATCCTTATCAATTTGATTATCAAAAGTATTTATCTAATCAAGGACTCAACTATCAATTAATGCTTACTTCGCTAGAGAACTCTGTTTGTGATAAGCACTCTTACTTAGAGTATATTTATTCCTTACGATCTACTTTATTAAATAAATCGATAGAAAAATTACATCCGACAACGGCTGCGTGGATGCAGGCATTGGTTCTTGGCAAAGATGAACTTATTGATCAAGAAATTATTGAGTTGTTTCAGCGCTGGAGTCTATCACATATTTTAGCAATCTCAGGTTTGCATATTGGTATTATTGTTGGTATTTTGTATTTTGTCATCGTTCGTCTTGGGATAACGACAAAAGAGAATGCACAGAGTTTCATTATGATATTTTTACCTCTTTACGCCATTTTGGCAGGAGGGGAACCTTCTGTGTGGCGTGCCAGTCTGATGGTTCTATTTGTTATCTGGATACAAAAAAGTAAGTTTGCATATAGTTACACAGATATTATTAGTATTATTTTTCTACTTCTTATTTTGATAAATAAATTTATCGTTTTTCACATTGGTTTTCAATTTTCTTTTGCAGTTACGTTTGGTTTAATTATTTCTAGTAATTATTTAAAGCAGACGAAAACAAATACAGAACGCATTTTACAAATTAGCTTTATTTCGCAAATGATTATTCTCCCTTTACAAATTCATTATTTCTCTATTTTTCAGCCTGCATCTATTCTACTAAATTTAATTGTCGTTCCTTATTTTTCTTTATTTGTAATCCCCTTAATGTTTTCCTTTTTTATTTTACTTTTTTTCCCATCATTTATATTACAGTTTATCGAAAACTATTTTTTATTTATTCATAATTTGGTACTTAAATTTATTCAGTTCATCGACACATATGCAAATACCCCTCTAATTATAGGGGATTTTCCGATTTATTATGCATGTATTTATTATTTTCTATTTTTCTATATGATGATGAACTTGGAAAAAAAGAATGTATTAAAATCTTTTCAACATGGTTTTTGTTTAGCATTGCTTTTAATTTTTTTAACGTTACGACCATATTTTTCACCGATTGGAACAATAACTATGCTCGATATCGGACAAGGGGATGCTTATATAATTGAACTACCATATCGTAAAGGAGTATTTATTGTGGATGCTGGTGCTTCATTATCATTTCCAGACTTTTCACCAACTGACAAAGTATATAGACATATTATTAAACCTTATTTACATGGTAGAGGAATACACAAAATTGACACGATTTTTTTAAGTCATCGAGATTTAGATCACACTGGCAGTATAGAGTACTTAATTGAAGATACAAAAGTAGATGAGATTATTATTAGCGAGTTCCATGAATCACCAGAAGAAGAAATTAAACTTTGGAAGAACAAGGGGATAGAAGTATATACTGCTTTATTCAATGAAGTAGTATCAAGAAAAGGTCAATTATTTCATGTATTGTCACCAAAACAAAATAAACAATCAGATAATGAAAATTCACTTGTTTTATATACAGAGCTAGGAGGGAAAAGCTGGATATTTACAGGGGATGCTGGTGTAGAAATAGAGCGTCAAATTCTTCAAGATTTTCCTAGATTATCTGTAGGGTGTTAAAAGTTGGACACCACGGAAGTAATACATCGACTGATCAAGATTTTATAAAGGAAATCAATGCAAAATATGCACTCATATCTGCTGGTAAAGATAATCGGTACGGACATCCGACCACAGAAGTGATAGAGACACTTGAATCTGAAAATTTGGTTATATACCGGACAGATCAAGAAGGAGCGGTTCAATATATTTTTAAGGACAATTCCGGCATCTTTCAATCTTTTTTAGGACATGATCAATAGGAGAGTCATTAACTAAACTTTATCAAACGAAAGAGATTATAAGGTTTTGATGATTAAATCGCAGTTGAAGGAAGCTGTGCAGTAAATTTGGAAAGTAATTTTCCCACCGCTGCGGAAATACATTCCGCTTTCCGCAGGCGGCTGATGAGCCTTCCTTGTGCTACGCGACTTTAGTTGTCTCACCTAGGCCTTTCCTCCTGCTGGAGTCTCCATGTATTTCTTCCGCTGGGACAGATTTATTGGACAAAAGGCAATTCTTTAATTTAGAATTCATACTAGCGTAGGCAGAATACGAAGACTCCTACGGAAAGAGCACGTGTCTGAAGACCCCGCAGAGGTGGTCTTTCTGTGAGGCAGGTTAAGTGCGCGACGTCGTGTCGCAATACCTGGGACTGCGCCAAATGCTCGCCCCACCGTAAAGATTTGCACTTGCACGTCCTGTGCTTCGGAGGCTGAAGGCCGTGCCCGTGGAAAGCGTAGTTTTCTGCCGAAGCGGTATTTTACCGATAAATTGGGTAAAAATTAAGGCAAGTTTTTATTATATTTCAGTAGCGCCAGGCTCAAAAGTTTATGGAAAAATGAGAACAAATTTATATGAGCGAGTAAAAGAAAAATCCGAACTAATTTAATTTTAGTTCGGATTTTTATGACAAAACATTTTGTCTCAGCCTCTATTTTGCTTCTATGTATTAATTAATAAAACTAATTGTAGTCCCAATTGCAAAAATCAAAACAAAAAATACAAAAGAACTTATAAAACCAGCTACTGCATGAGGAACATCATTGGTTTTTTCCTGTGGGTCTTTTTCAAATTCATTCATGTTTTTCGCCTCCTATGTCTGCTCATAGTATAAAATAAAATAAGAGATAAATCTAGTATCACCATAAATTCATATTTAAATTATGATTCAATTTTAGTATGTGCATAAATTATATCAATAACCAATGAATTTTGCTATTATTAACATAGACACAATAAAGGAATGATAAATTATGTCATCTCTAAACAAAACTCTACAAGAAATAAAAAAAGGAAAAATTAGTCCGATTTACGTTTTGTGTGGAACAGAACGTTATTTTATTGAACAATTTAAAACAACATTGATTCGTAAAATTGCAAGTGAGATAAGTGATGATATAACTACATATGACTTAAAAGAAACTTCTATCCAAGAAGTGTTGACAGACGTTGAAACATTACCCTTTTTTAATGAAAAAAAAATAATAATCGCTACAGATCCTGTCTTTTTAAAAACGAAAGCCGATAGTCTGCCATTTACTCATGATGTACAAAAAATGGAAGAATATGTTGAAAATCCGGTACCCTATTCTATACTTGTGTTGATTGCTCCCTATGAAAAAATTGATGCACGAAAAAAAGTAACAAAAATGTTAAAAAAACAAACTGAATTTATAGATTGTAATCCAATTAAAGAAAATGAATTACGGAAATGGATTAACTATATGGCACAAAACCATCAACTAACTATGACTGAAGACGCACTTTATTTATTAGAATCTGAATTTGAAAATAATTTATACTTACTACAACAAGAAATGGAAAAATTATCTCTTTATGTGGGAGAGAAGGGTGAGGTTACACAAGAAATAGCAAAAGAAATTATTTCTGCATCGCTCTCTTTTAGCGCATTTGAACTAATTGATGCAGTCTTAAAGAAGGATTTGTATGCTGCAATTAAAATATATAAAGATTTAGAAAGAAAAGGAGAAAACCCTATTGGACTCATCGCATTCCTTGCTTATCAATTTCGAATTATCTATCAAGTGAAATTGTTAAAGCAAAAAGGACATTCTTATCAACAAATTCCAAAAACAATCAATGTACATCCATATGTAGTTCAATTGGCGTCTAAAAGAAGCAGTTCATTTAATAACGAAAGACTTTCCGAAATTATTAATGAATTAACGAACACAGACGCAGCGATCAAACGAGGGAAGATGGATAAAGGAATGGCATTTGAGATGTTGTTATATAAAATAATTGCGTATTAAAAAACGATCCTAATAATTAGGATCGTTTTTTTATAATAGTTACATCTAAATAAAGCAACGATGAGTTACGCAGTTACTTTATTTAATTTTTTTGCTAAACGTACTTTATGACGGTTACCGTTATTTTTATGGATAACACCTTTTTGTACTGCTTTATCAATTACTCTAGCTGTTGATTGAAATGCAGTTTTTGCATTTTCCACATCATTTGCTTCAATTAATTTTTCAACTTGTTTTATATGTGTACGCATATCAGATTTAACAGCTTGATTACGTGCTCTTTTTTTATTATTCGTATTTACTCTTTTAATCGCAGATTTTAAATTAGCCATGAGGTCACCTCCTGTTACCACTTAACTGTACCATTCAGAATTTAAATTAAGTATCTGATTAAAGTACTCAATGTCGGAATAAAACTGATATCAATATATTAGACAAAAGGTATTTTATCAGATTTAGCCTTCCATTTCAATATTTGTACATTAATTATTTAAAAAAGGTAATACTATAAGTCCTATAATTATGCAAAAAAGGGACGTGAACATGATGGGAAAAAATGAAGAAAATAAACCAAAACAATATGGTGTTCGTACAGACTTAGCTGTTGAAGCTAGAGATATGTATGTGGAAAAGGAAAAGCCGGCGGAAGAAGTACCGGGTGTAACGGTAAAGGATGACACATACAATAATGTAAAGGTAAGTCATATTGAGATTTCTGAACAAGGGGAAAAATCATTAAACAAAAAACCTGGTTCGTATATTACTATTTTTGCAGATGGAGTGAAAAAACAAGATACGAAAATGCAATCAAATGCTGCTAAAGTATTAGCTACACAAATTGTAAAAATGATGAGAAAAAATAAAATTGAACAAGGAAGTAAAGGCTTGATTGTAGGTTTAGGTAACTGGAATGTGACGCCTGATGCACTCGGACCGATGACAGTAGAAAAAGTGATGGTTACAAACCATCTTTTTGAATTGAACTTTGAAAATGTAGCTAGTGGATACCGTCCTGTAGCAGCTTTATCACCAGGAGTGATGGGTGTTACCGGAATGGAAACAAGTGATATTATATTGAGTATCATTGAAAAATTTAAACCAGATTTTGTGATTGTTATTGATGCACTAGCATCAAGGTCGATTGAAAGAATAAATGAAACAATTCAGATAACGGATACAGGTATTCATCCAGGGTCTGGTGTTGGGAACAAACGTAAGGAACTTAGTCGAGAAACGCTTGGAATTCCAGTTATTGCAGTTGGTGTTCCGACAGTAGTAGATGCTGTAACGATCGCTAGTGATACATTGGATTACTTATTGAAGCATATGGGACGTGAATTAAAAGAAAAAGATACACCAAGGAGTTCTTTGATACCATCTAGCATGTCAATTAAACATGAAAATTTAACAAATGAAGATTTGCCAGACGAAGAAAATCGAAGTAAGTTTTTAGGATTAGTTGGTAATTTAAGTGATCAAGAAAAACGATCCTTACTAGAGGAAGTTCTTTCGCCAACTGGGAAAAATTTAATTGTAACTCCTAAAGAAATTGATGGATATATGGTGGATATGGCACATTTAATTGCCCAAGGTATAAACGCAGCCTTACATGAAAAAGTGATTGTTGAAGAAGGTGCTCAATATACTAGGTAAAAAACGAACCAGAATGAGAACTACATTGTTTTGGTTCCAAATCCATAAACTGTTGAATAACTTGAAATTTTATTTTTGAGCATATTACCCGCTATGGAAATACACTGCGATTTCCATGTATTTCCATAGCGGGGATGGTTTTAGTTATAGTACTATACAGCTTAACTTAATTCACCCGCACCTCTATTTCTGATAAAAAGTGTAGAAGAACACCGCGGCGGACTCCCACGCCTTTGTTCTCGGTAAAAAAGAGCAAGATGAACACTGCTGCGGATTTCACTATTACTATAGTTGATTGAATTGGAAGGCGACTTCCGAGGACGAACTGCACTGTGTTTACAAACACTCATTACTAACAGTTTCCCTCAACTATAATGCAAAAGTAAATTAAATCTATGGAAAGATACGAATCATTTTGTTAACTCGCTCTTAAAAAAAGCGGGTTATTATTATTGGTTTGAAATGGAATTATATCAATTAAAAGTTCTATTTAGACATAAGACATCATAGTTTAATATAGTAATCCAATTCAAAAAAGGTAGTTGATATATGTATGTTCCATCAATTAAACAATAGCTTCGTAATGTTTATGAAATCATTTTATAAACAGATTATCATTTTGTTTTTCGTGATTATTCTTTTATTTACGACAATTGGGATTATCACTACTTCTAAGCCGTCTTCTCGTCTCTCATCCTCTATATTTTCATCCTGGACGAGCAATGTCGATCAATCTGTTTTCTCATTATTATTTAGTGTGGAAAATAGGGGCTTTGATCTTATGCATGGTGTGACACCAGAACGACCAGTTACTGAAGTGTTATTTAATTTAGTGACTAGCATTCAATTAAATAATTTGACGAGCATCTTAGGCCAAGAAATACCCGGATTTTCAACTTATGAAAATAAAGTTATTGTAGCAGGGGAAGGGTTAAATGAGCTAAGTGGACTGGCACATGAGTCTGGTCCACCGCTTGAGGAAATTTTAAAAGAGCGAAAAGCGATTGATGACTCCGTTGAAGAAGAAAAGGATCCTGTAGAACAACCATTTACGACAGAAGGAAGGAAAGTAGTTTTTCTTTATAATAGCCATAATAGAGAGTCTTTTTTACCGCATCTACCTGATGAAACGAATTCCAATGCTGCACATCATAAAGAAGTTAATATTACGAAAGTAAGTGATAAACTAGCAAGTGCACTGGAATCATATGGGATAGGTTCTTATGTGGATGATACGGATATTATGAATGTTTTAAATGAAAAAGGTTGGAAGTATGGAAGATCATATGAAGCTTCCAGACCCGTTGTGCAAGAAGCAATCAGTCAAAATAAAGATCTGCAATATATATTAGACATTCACCGTGATGCTCTACCTCGAAAAGAAACTACAAAAGAAATAAATGGTAAGGATTATGCGCAAATTTTGTTTATTATAGGTGCAGAAAATAAAAATTATGAGAAAAATTTAAAGTTAGCAACAGAAATCCATTATTTAATAGAAGAGAAATACCCTGGCTTAAGTAAAGGGATCATTACAAAAGAAGGGTCACAAGGAAATGGAGTTTATAATCAAGACTTACACGATAAGGTATTATTGTTAGAAATTGGAGGTTATGATAATACGTTAGAAGAAATGTATCGGACGGCCGATGTATTTGCTGAAGTATTCAGCGAAATATATTGGGAAGCTGAGAAAGTTAATAATTAGGAGGAGTTAAAAATGTCACGTTTTATAACGATCTCATTACTCTTGTTAGTGTTTTTCTTTGGAGGAATGTCCTATGGTTCATTTGAAAAAGACCGAATAACAGTTCATCCAAATAAGGAAGAACCAATTATTGAACAGCAAGAAATTATGGAGTCTACCCCAGTATCATCTGAAACGTATAGTGCACAAAACGGAGAAAATTTAATTCATAAAACAGCATCTTTCTTTGAAAAAATTGTAACGACTGCTTATGAAATTGTTATTAATATTTTATATGCTATTGCAAACTTATTCTTTGACTGAAAAAGAGTATAAAGATCTATCGCATAAATATTATACTGATTGAATGATTATATTGAAACAAAAGCATCCTATTGATATAATTCTCGATAGGAAAGTATGTATATAATTGGGTAGAAGTGTAGGAGTGAGCACGAACAAATGAATAATAGACAAAAAAATGTACGCAACTTTTCGATAATTGCTCATATTGATCACGGAAAATCAACTCTAGCAGATCGAATATTAGAAAATACACAAGCTTTAACGGAAAGAGAAATGAAGGAACAATTTTTAGATGCGATGGATTTAGAACGGGAACGTGGGATAACGATTAAGTTAAATGCGGTTCATCTGCAATATAAAAGTAAAAATGGGGAAAATTATACTTTCCATTTAATTGATACGCCAGGACACGTCGACTTTACCTATGAAGTATCTAGAAGTCTTGCGGCATGTGAAGGAGCCATCTTAGTAGTTGATGCAGCTCAAGGTATCGAAGCTCAGACGCTCGCAAATGTTTATTTAGCTTTAGATAATAATTTAGAAATTATTCCAGTAATCAATAAGATCGACTTACCAAATGCGGATCCTGAACGAGTAACACAGGAGTTAGTAGATATTGTCGGCATTGATCCAGACGATGTTATTTTAGCATCTGCGAAAGAGAATATTGGAATTGAAGCAATATTAGAGCGGATCGTCGAACGTGTTCCGGCACCTGAAGGTAAAGAAGAAGATCCATTAAGGGCATTAATTTTTGATTCCTTATATGATTCGTATCGTGGTGTTATTGCCTCTATATGTGTGAAAGAAGGACAAGTAAAAGTAGGCGATAAAATTAAAATGATGGCAAGTGAGAAAGAATATGAAGTGTTAGAACTTGGAGTATTGACGCCAAAAGCTGTTAGTAAAGAGGTACTTACTGTTGGAGATGTTGGGTATTTAACAGCTGCAATAAAAGAAGTGAAGGACACACGGGTAGGTGATACAATTACGACTGCAGAAAATGGTGCATCAACTCCACTTCCAGGGTATCGGAAACTGAATCCAATGGTTTTCTGTGGGTTATATCCAGTAAATTCGGATGATTATAATCCGCTTAGAGAAGCACTTGAACGGTTAGAATTGAATGATTCATCCCTTCAATATGAACCAGAAACGTCACAAGCATTAGGATTTGGTTTCAGAAGTGGATTTCTCGGTTTACTTCATATGGAAATCATTCAGGAACGTATTGAAAGAGAATTTAATATTGACTTGATTACTACAGCACCTAGTGTAATCTATGAAGTGCGTAAAACAGATGGGGAAGTTATAAAAGTTGATAATCCGTCTTTAATGCCAGACCCACAATCGATTGAGGAAATTTTAGAACCTTATGTAAAAGCATCCATTATGGTGCCGAATGATTTTGTTGGTGCTGTAATGGAGTTATGCCAACGAAAACGCGGACAATTTATTGATATGCAATATTTGGACGATATTCGTGTAAATGTTATTTATGAATTGCCATTATCAGAGATAGTATTTGATTTCTTTGATCAATTAAAATCAAACACGAAGGGGTATGCATCCTTAGACTATGATTTTATTAGTAATCGTCCATCTGACTTAGTTAAAATGGACATTTTATTACACGGGGAACCTATAGATGCGCTATCGGTAATCGTTCACAAAGACTTTAGTTATAACCGAGGAAAACAAATTGTTGAAAAACTAAAAGATTTGATACCGAGACAACAATTTGAAGTGCCTGTTCAAGCGGCGATAGGTAATCATATTGTAGCACGCTCAAATATAAAAGCAGTTCGTAAAGATGTAACTGCAAAACTATACGGTGGAGATGTAACTCGTAAACGTAAGCTACTGGAGAAACAAAAAGAAGGTAAAAAGCGAATGAAGATGGTTGGCTCTGTAGAAATCCCACAAGAAGCGTTCATGGCAGTTTTACAATTAAATGATGAAAAATAGTTATACTTGAAAACGGAGGCAATTAAAAAGGCCATCCGTTTTTTAAGGCTCTTTTCTCGTATCTTATGATTTAGCCATTACCTATCCGCAACACCATTGAGTTGCGCTGTGGATAGTTGTTTTTTGCGGTCATTGCATCAAAATTTTACTTAGCAGTTTTGTTGTGGAATGATAAACTTTTGAAAATTACACGTTCACTGGTAATAAATCCATTCGAAGTAAGGGAAAATAAGAAAAAAACATCTCTCTAAAGGAGACGTCTTAATTGACAAAAAAAATAGGATTTGATAATTTATTAATAGCATTAGCACTCGGAAGATGTGAGTGCTAACAGAGGTGGATCCATGTTAACTAAAAGACAATTACTTATATTACAATCGATCATTGATGATTTTATTGAGACGGCACATCCAATAGGATCTCGTGCTATTTCAAAAAAAGCTAAAATTAATTTAAGTGCTGCAACGATTCGAAACGTAATGGCAGATCTAGAAGATATGGAGCTATTAGAAAAGACGCATTCTTCTTCAGGACGGATACCTTCTGAAAAAGGATACCGTTATTATGTAGATCATGTGATAGCACCGACTATTAGAGACAAAGAAATAGCTATTATTAAAAATATCATTCAAGATAATATGATTGAATTAGAACATGTTGTTCAATTATCAGCCGAAGTATTGTCACAATTAACCAACTATACTGCGATCATTCTTGGTCCCAATGAGGTTGATGCGACGTTAAAGCAGATACAAATAATAAATTTGACCCCTCAGACAGCTGTTGCTATTTTAGTAACGAGCACAGGACATGTTGAGCATAAATCCTTTTCGATACCAAAAGGATTCAATGTTTCAGACTTTGAAAAAGTTGTTAATATACTTAATGATCGTCTTGTAGGTGTACCAATTGTGAAATTACCATACACTTTACAAACAGAAGTATATGAATTATTGAAACAACATATTACAGAGCATGAACTAATGTATGAATATATTCAGTCAATTGTTCGTTATGATGATACTGCAAAGCTATATGTTGGTGGTCAATCGAATATTTTAATGCAGCCTGAATTTAAAGATGTCGAAAAAATTTATGAGTTTTATACTATGTTGGAAGATGAAGACGAAATTATTAAATTGCTCGCAGAACAGCATGATGGGTTAAAAGTGACAATTGGTAATGAAAATAAGAATGAAGCGATCAAAAACTTCAGTTTAATAACGACAACATATAAATTAGGTGTAAACCAATTAGGAACCATTGCTTTATTTGGTCCTACTAGAATGGAATACCGTAAAGTAATCACTCTATTAAAATCTCTTTCCAATGAGATGACAGATTTATTTTATGTAACATTTAATAAGTGAATTGTTTATGGTTTATTTTGTAAGTAATTCATGTTATGGTTTATCGTGGCAATTAATATTGGAGGTGCCGGACATTGAATGAACAAGAAAAAGAAACTGTAATAACTGAAGAAGATGCAGAAGCAGATATTCAAGAAAATGAATCAAAATTAGAAGCCGAAGAGGACGAAAATTCTGACCAACCTCAAGAAGAAGAGGAGACTGTCTCAAAAACGTTACAATTTGAAAACGAGAAATTAACAGCAGAGGTAGAGCAATTAAACGATCGATTACTGCGAAATCAAGCAGAATTTGAAAATTATAAAAGAAGAACACAAAAAGAAAAGACTGCTGAACGTAAATACAAATCAGAAGAATTAGCGCTTGAACTTTTGCCAATTCTAGATAATTTCGAAAGAGCGCTACAGACAGAAGTATCAGAAGAAAATAAAGGTTTTGTAGAAGGAATGCAAATGGTGTATAACCAATTGGTAACAGCATTACAATCACAAGGTATTGAACAAATTGAAACAGTTGAAAAGGAGTTTGACCCAAACTATCATCATGCTGTTATGCAAATAGAAGATGAGGAATTTGCTTCAAATATTATTGTAGAAGAGCTACAAAAAGGGTATATGCTAAAAGACAAAGTAATTCGACCAGCAATGGTAAAAGTAAATAAATAGAAGTGTAACAAAGGAGAGTTTTGAAAATGAGTAAAATTATCGGTATTGACTTAGGTACTACGAATTCTTGTGTAACTGTAATGGAGGGCGGCGAACCGGTTGTTATTGCAAACCCGGAAGGAAACCGAACAACACCATCTGTAGTTTCTTTTAAAAACGGCGAAAGACAGGTTGGAGAGGTCGCAAAACGCCAAGCGATTACGAACCCGGATACAATTCAATCCATTAAACGCTATATGGGAACTGATCATAAAGTAAATGTTGAAGGTAAAGATTATACTCCACAAGAAATTTCAGCAATTATTTTACAACATTTAAAAAGCTATGCAGAAGACTATATTGGTGAAAAAGTAAGTAAAGCAGTTATTACTGTACCAGCTTATTTTAATGATGCGGAAAGACAGGCGACAAGAGATGCTGGTATTATTGCAGGACTTGAAGTGGAAAGAATTATTAATGAGCCGACTGCCGCTGCACTTGCATACGGAATTGATAAAGAAAATGAAGACCAAACAATTCTTGTATATGACCTTGGTGGAGGTACATTTGATGTCTCGATTTTGGATATTGGTGATGGAACGTTTGAAGTAATCTCTACTGCTGGGGATAATCGTCTTGGTGGAGACGATTTCGATGAAAAAATTATCGAATATATGGTACAAGAATTCCGTAAAGAAAATGGAATCGACTTATCACAAGATAAAATGGCGACACAACGTTTAAAAGATGCTGCTGAAAAAGCGAAAAAAGATTTATCTGGCGTAACTCAAACACAAATTTCTTTACCATTTATTACGGCTGGAGAAGCGGGTCCACTACATTTAGAGCTTACACTAACAAGAGCAAAGTTCGATGAGTTAACAAATGGTCTTGTGGAAAGAACGATGAATCCAGTTCGAACAGCACTATCTGATGCTGGCTTGTCTCCTAATGAAATTGATAAAGTGTTATTAGTTGGTGGTTCTACCCGAATTCCCGCAGTTGTAGAGGCAATCAAAAATGAAATTGGTAAAGAACCTTCTAAAGGAGTTAACCCTGATGAAGTTGTAGCACTTGGTGCAGCAATTCAAGGTGGAGTTTTACAAGGTGATGTAAAAGATGTTCTATTACTTGATGTTACACCACTGTCACTCGGAATTGAAACGATGGGTGCTGTAACAACGAAATTAATTGAGCGAAACACTACGATTCCTACAAGTGAATCACAAATCTTCTCAACAGCTGCAGATAACCAAACAGCAGTTGATATTCACGTGTTACAAGGGGAACGTGAAATGGCTGCTGATAACAAGACATTAGGTCGTTTCCAATTAACGGATATTCCACCAGCACCTAGAGGGGTTCCTCAAATCGAGGTTACTTTTGATATTGATGCAAACGGAATTGTAAATGTACGTGCAAAGGATTTGGGGACAAACAAAGAACAGTCGATTACTATTCAATCATCTTCAGGATTATCAGATGAAGAAATTGATAAAATGGTTAAAGACGCAGAAGAAAATGCAGAAGCTGATAAGAAACGTCGGGAAGAAATTGATTTACGTAACGAGGCAGATCAGCTTGTCTTTACGACAGACAAAACAATTAAAGATTTAGGGGATAAAGTTTCAGAAGAAGAAAAACAAAAAGCAGAAGCGGCAAAAGAAGAGCTTAAAAAAGCGTTAGAAGGTACTGATATTGAAGAAATTAAAGCGAAAAAGACTGCTTTAGAGGAACAAGTACAACAATTATCCGTTAAATTATATGAACAGATGGCCCAAGAACAACAAGCCGGGCAAGGGACAGAAACGGACAATAAAAGCGATGAAGTAGTAGACGCTGATTATGAAGAAGTTGATGACGAAAAGGATAAAGCAGAGAAGAATTAAAATGTAGTATGAAAGTCAAAGTCAGGTTTTCTTGACTTTGACTTTTTTTAAGATGATTTTTTAGCAGATAAGAAAGTATAAAACTTGCCTACTGCTCACTGGCTACAAGCGCGATGTCCTGTCGCAACGCCAGTACTAGCACGTCCTGTGCGTCGTAAGTGCAACCAAGGCTTGGCGATAAGCCAAGTTTTCTAATGAAATTTGCTTAAAAGAACAAAAAAATGCTATGATTAAATGTATTGAAATTGCGGGTTTTAGGAGAGTGAATTAGTTTGAGTAAACGAGATTATTATGAGATTCTTGGACTTGAACGCGATGCGTCTAAGGATGATATAAAGAAAGCATATCGTAAGCTAGCTCGTAAATACCATCCGGATGTTAACAAGTCTCCGGAGGCAGAAGAAAAATTTAAGGAAGTAAAAGAAGCATATGAAATATTAAATAACGACCAGAAAAGAGCACAGTATGACCAATTCGGCCACGCTGGCACAGGAAGCCAAGGTTTTGGAGGAGGAGCAGGAGACTTTTCTGGATTCGGTGATATCTTTGATATGTTTTTTGGTGGAGGGGCACGGAGAGACCCGAATGCACCACAGCAAGGTGCAGACTTACAATATACAATGACTTTAACATTTGAGGAAGCGATTTTTGGTAAGGAAACTGAAATATCAATCCCGAAAGAAGAATCTTGTGAAACTTGTCATGGCTCAGGAGCTAAACCAGGAACGAAACCAAAAACATGTAATCATTGCCATGGTTCTGGACAATTAAACACAGAACAAAATACTCCATTCGGTAGAGTAGTCAACCGAAGAGCATGCCATTACTGTCAAGGAACAGGTAAAATTATCCCTGATAAATGTACGACATGTGGTGGTACAGGACGAGTGAAAAAACATGCAAAAATTAAAGTTTCCATTCCAGCTGGTATTAACGAAGGACAACAAATTCGAGTTTCCGGAAAAGGAGAAGCAGGTGTCAATGGTGGACCACCAGGAGATTTATTCGTTGTCGTTTCAGTTAAAGACCATGAGTTTTTCACTAGAGAAGGCGATCATATTTTTCTTGAATTACCGATAACATTTGCGCAAGCAGCACTTGGAGATGAAATAGAGGTACCAACCGTTCATGGAAAAGTTATGTTTAAAATCCCACCTGGTACACAAACAGGGAAAACCTTTAGATTAAGAGGAAAAGGTGCACCGAATGTTCGAGGTTACGGACAAGGAGATCAACATGTCAAAGTAAGAGTAGTAACGCCTACTAAATTAACAAGTCGACAAAAAGAGATTTTAAAAGAATTTAATGAAATTGCGGATAATGATCCATTATCAACAGAAGAAGATTCTTTTTTTAAACGATTTAAAAAGGCATTTAAAGGTGAATAAAAATATGCTGCAACAATTGAAGTGAGTGATAATTTTGAATTGGATTGAGTTGTCCATCCATACTACAAATGACGCTTTAGAACCAGTTACAAATATATTGAATGAAATAGGCACAAATGGAGTAGTTATTGAAGATCCAGCTGATTTATCGAGGGAAAAAAGGGATGTATTTGGAGAAGTATATGAGCTTGATAAGACAAAATATCCTAACGAAGGTTTAATCATTAAGTCATATTTTTTACAGAATGATAGATGGGCTGAAACGCTAGAAGTTATTCGATTAAGAATAAATAACTTGAAACAATATAAAATAAATCTTGGAAAAAATAAAATGACAACAGACATAGTAAAAGAGGAAGACTGGGAAAACGAGTGGAAAAAATATTTTAAGCCAATGAAAGTAACGAATCGAATTACAATTGTTCCATCTTGGGAACAATATAAGAAGACTTCCCAAGATGAATTAATTATAACGATAGACCCAGGAATGGCTTTTGGAACGGGAACTCATCCGACAACGATTTTAAGTTTACAAGCGCTGGAAAAAGTAATTCAACCTAATGATCTTGTTATGGACGTTGGAATAGGTTCAGGTATTTTAAGCATCGCCGCTGTTTTATTAGGTGCAAAACACGTTTATGGCTATGATCTTGATGAGGTCGCAGTAAGTAGTTCTAAGCAAAACAGAGATAGCAATCATCTTGAAAATGAGATTACAATTAAACAAAATGACTTATTAAAAAATGTCGATAAAAGAGTTAATATTATTGTTTCAAATATTTTAGCAGATATATTACTTCGTTTAGTAGATGATGCATGGAATAACTTGGAAGATGCCGGTTACTTTATTACTTCAGGAATTATTGAAGCAAAACAACAATTTCTAATTGATAAACTTTTAAATACTGGATTTGAAGTGATTGAGACAAATCAATATGAAAATTGGGTAAGCATTATAGCACAAAAAAAGATAAATAGTAGGTGACATTGTGCAACGATATTTTATTCCTAAAGCAAATTGGAGTAATGAGTTTATCGATATAACGGATGACGATGCACATCATATTAATAGAGTTATGCGTTTTAAACAAGGTGATAAAATCATTTGTGCACATCCTGATGGTAAAGCAGCAATTTGCCAAATTATTTACCTTGAAAAAAACAAAGTGAAAGTAGAAATAAAGGAATGGCTTGATACAAATTCGGAACTACCTGTGCATGTAGCAATTGCCCAAGGTTTGACCAAAGGCAATAAACTTGAACTCATTTTTCAAAAAGGTACAGAGTTAGGTGCTCAGAAATTCTGCTTGTTTGAGGCAGATCGATCGATAGTAAAATGGGATAAGAAAAAATCCGAGCAAAAATTAAAAAGATATCGTAAAATAATAAAGGAAGCTAGCGAGCAGTGTCACAGGAACCAAAGCCCAATTTTGGAAGAGCCAAATTCATTACTAGAGATTGTTGAAAAAAGCACGAATTATGACGTGAAATTGTTTGCCTATGAAGAAGAGGCGAAAGTAGATAACTATTCATCTTTCGGTGCTGTACTATCTCAAGTGAAAGAAAATGAAAAGTTGTTAATTTTTATTGGGCCTGAAGGTGGATTTTCGATTGAAGAAGCTATGTTTTTAAAGGATAATAATTTTGTCCCTATCCGATTAGGGAAAAGAATTTTAAGAACAGAAACAGCTTCACTATATGCATTAGCTAGTATTTCGTATCATTTTGAAGAATTGAGGTGTCATTAAATGCCTACCGTTGCATTTCATACTTTAGGCTGTAAAGTAAATCATTACGAAACAGAAGGCATCTGGAATATGTTCAAAGATCACGGCTATGAAAGAGTTGATTTTGAACGTATGGCAGATGTTTATGTCATAAATACATGTACAGTAACGAATACAGGTGATAAAAAAAGTAGACAGATAATTCGACGTGCTGTTAGAAAAAACCCGGAAGCGATCGTTTGTGTAACAGGTTGTTATGCTCAAACTTCCCCTGGAGAAGTAATGGAAATTCCTGGGGTCGATGTTGTTGTTGGGACACAAAATAGAAAGAAAATGATTGGATTAATTGAAGAACATCAGCAAACACGTCTTCCGATCAATGGGGTTTCCGCTATTATGCAAAATCGTGTGTTTGAAGAAATGGATGTACCGGAATTCTCAGATCGTACGAGAGCATCTTTAAAAATTCAAGAAGGGTGTAATAACTTCTGTACGTTTTGTATCATCCCTTGGTCTAGAGGGCTGTTACGTTCAAGAGATCCAGAAAATGTATTAGAACAAGCACAGAAACTTACTGATGCGGGGTATAAAGAGATTGTATTAACAGGTATTCATACAGCAGGTTATGGTGAAGATATGCCAGACTATAATTTTGCAAGACTGTTAAGGGATCTTGAAATGAAAGTAAACGGGTTAAAAAGAATCCGCATATCTTCTATTGAAGCAAGTCAAATTACAGATGAAGTAATAGATGTTCTGGATAAATCGAATAAAATCGTAAGACATTTGCACATACCATTACAGTCTGGATCAAATACGGTACTTGCAAGAATGCGCCGTAAATATTCTGCTGACTTTTATGAAGAAAAAGTGAAAAAAATTAAAAAAGCACTTCCAGGACTCGCAATTACATCTGATGTAATCGTTGGATTTCCAGGAGAAACGGAAGAAGAATTTATGGAGACATATGAATTTATAAAGAAAATCGGTTATGCAGAACTGCATGTTTTTCCGTATTCAAGAAGAACAGGTACACCAGCTGCACGCATGGAGAATCAAGTTCCAACCGAAATAAAAGAAGCTAGAGTAGAGAAAATGATTTCTTTATCCAATCAATTAGCTGAGCAATATGCAGCTCACTATGATGGTGCTGTATTAGAAGTTATTCCAGAAGAAAAAAGTTCAAAAAATGGCTACTTAGTTGGACATTCAGATAATTATTTAAAAGTTCAATTTGAAGCACCACAGGAATTGATTGGTTCGATTGTATGCGTAAAACTAACGCAAACAGGCTATCCTTTAAATAAAGGAGTTTTTGTTAAAGTGGCCGATCAATTAAAATCGAGTTAATTACTCTTCAACAGAATGAATAAAGCAGAAAACGAACAAAAATCATGTTTCATAAAGATTTTATGGTAAGCTAAGTTTTCTAATAATATGAAGGTAAAAATATTAGCTGTTGACCCATCCGAATCCTTATAATATAATTGTAACAGGCATATTTAATGAACACGTATGTCTATCCATTATTGTCTTATACTCCGGAGGGAGGGAAATTAGTATGCCGAATACAACTCGAATTCGTAAGAACGAATCCATTGAAGATGCACTTCGAAGATTTAAACGTAGTGTCTCAAAAAATGGTACACTATCTGAATATCGTAAACGAGAATATTATGAGAAACCTAGCGTACGTCGTAAGAAAAAATCTGAAGCAGCAAGAGCTCGTAAGCGTAAATACTAAAGAGGTGCACGTAAATGTCTTTAATGGACAGATTAAACGAAGATATGAAACAAGCCATGAAGGCTAAAGATAAAGAAAAACTTAGTGTAATCCGTATGGTGAAAGCTTCTCTGCAAAACGAAGCGATTCAACTCGGGATAGACACATTACAAGAAGAAAATGAACGCTCCATTTTATCAAGAGAATTAAAACAACGAAACGACTCCCTTAAGGAATTTAAGAATGCTGGTCGTGAAGATCTTGTAGAAAAGCTAGAAAAAGAGATTGAAATTTTAACAGTGTATTTACCTAAACAACTTACAGAAGAGGAACTGGAGGAGATCGTGAAAGAAACGATTTCTGAAGTTAAAGCAACGTCTAAAAAAGAGTTCGGTAAAGTAATGGGTAAAATTATGCCCAAAGTGAAGGGTAAAGCTGATGGCGCAGTTGTTCAAAAACTCGTACAACAATATTTACAATAAAATTTTCTAAAATTTTATAAACGAAGTTAATAAATGAAACAAAAAGATCCTTCTTCATTTTAAATGGAAGGATCTTTTTAATTAGTAGAAAATTTTACTAACAGAAGACGGTAAAAATTTTTGATGGTATCGGAGTACAAACAGCAGCGCGTCAGTAATTAACTGAGGATATATGGGGGTTTTAACATGCAGATTACAACGGAACGATTACTTATACGGCAGTTCAAGCAAGAAGATTTTCCCTTCGTTTATGCGTATGTCTCAGATGAGGAAACGATGCACTATCTACCAGAGGGTACCTTCACTAAGGACGAAACAAAAAAGTTTATTGAAAAACATAGTCGTGACAATCCCGAAGCTTTTTCTGTCGTTCTCCTAGAAACAAATGAAGTTATTGGTCATATGATCTTCGAGAAATACTTTGGCGAGCATACGTATGAGATTGGATGGGTTTTTAATAACATGTTTCATGGCAATGGTTATGCTACAGAAGCTGCGAGAGCAATTATCGCTTATGCATTTGAAACATTAAACTTACACCGTGTTGTCGCTACCTGTCAACCTGAAAACACAGCCTCTTATTGTGTCATGGAGAAGATTGGTATGCGCCGTGAAGGATTCTTTAAACAATGTATTCCCTATAAAGATACGTGGTGGGATGAATACAGCTATGCGATTTTACAACCTGAGTATAATGACACAAAAGTAAAAAAAGATGGTTGATGTGCGTTCGGAAGTCATCTACTTAAATGGGGGATAGCTATTGTTATAAAAACACCCTTTAGATTACCATATCCAAAGGGGTAAAACGGTTCAACTATTTTTATAGACGGTCCGACCATTTTTAAAATCTACATTTGGTTATCTTTTTCAACATTACTGCCCTGGTCGCTACTACTACACCCCCTTTGATTAAGTTAAGTATCATCCCAAACTACTACTACAATTTCATGAGGAAAAAGAAGAGGAAGAACAAGGTGATGACAAAGAGATAAATAACTAGTGTCTTTATTAGAGGATGTTCAAAAAGTCCGGTAAAAATGACACTACGAATTTCGCACGAATGCTTGTTTCTCCGCTACTCATGTATCTAAATGCATACATTCCGCTGACGGGAGCTGCACCGTCTCGAACTTCTTGATCCTTTTTATCCTTTTTGAACACGCACTATTATTAATTTTTCAATAGGCGTATTTGCTGTTCAAGAAACAGGCACTTGCTGAACATCATGTTAATTTAAAAATAAGTGCGATAATTTGTAAAAAAGATTGATAATTTAAAACAAAGCCTGCTAAAAACGTTTTACTAAGTAACATGGTGGAATGTATGGTGGGTTATTGACCTCTTGTTTATTCGGAGGGACAGAGGAAGAGAAACAGACAGACAGGTTTCAATTTAATGTAAAAATATTCCTGCCCATCTACCCTGTT
This sequence comes from Pseudogracilibacillus sp. SO30301A, assembly GCF_037072025.1. Taxonomy (NCBI): domain Bacteria; kingdom Bacillati; phylum Bacillota; class Bacilli; order Caryophanales; family Bacillaceae; genus Pseudogracilibacillus; species Pseudogracilibacillus sp. SO30301A. Next base: position 52,106 of record NZ_JAXHDD010000027.1, read on the forward strand.
GGCTGCCCCTTAATCTTCCCTTTTTCCAGCTATCCCATAAAAGAATAGCTTGGTAAGCTCCTCTGCTACCGGAAGTGCCATTTGGGCAATGTCCTCACGCTGTAAGTATTCTTGAAACATCTTTAAATAAAATAAAATCGCTTCATCTGATACCTCAGAATCAATATATCCTTGTTCTCTTCCTTCATTAAAAAATTTAATAAACAGTGGAAGTGCTTCCTTTTCATATACTTCTTCTACATAACTTTGCCCACTGGCATAATCCTTCATAAAATCTTGAAAAAACCGTTCACTTATTTGATTAGTAGCTGTTCCTTTTTCAAATATAATCTTTTTTATTTTCTCATTAAATGGCAGGGCGCTTTCTAGGAACTGCTTCTGTTCCCCCCATACTTGATCGACATAAAACTTAAAAACGTACTGGGCTAAATTATCTTTACTTTCAAAGTAATTATAGATCGTAACTTGAGATACATTTGCTTTTTTAGCTATCTCCGTAATGGATACCTTTTGTATTCCATATTCCATGAATAAGGTTAATGCAGCTGTCAAAATGTCCTTTTTCTTTTGTTTCCTACGTTTTTCAAAACCATCCATTTCATTCACCTCATTGTTAGTTTAATAAAATTTATGTAATAAAACAACAAAAAAAGTTCATAAACTATTGTAAAGAAGATTAATTTTATGTATTGTGAACTATATCAGTTAAAATATTTCATAACTAAAAAGGAGAATGAAATATGCCTATTATAGAAGCAAGCCATTTAACGAAAAGATTTGGTAAGTTTACAGCATTAGATGGTGTGGATTTGGAAGTGAATGAAGGGGAAGTGTACGGTTTCATTGGTCCGAATGGGGCGGGGAAATCAACGACCATCCGAATCTTACTTGGGATGATAAAGGCTACAGAGGGAAAGGCAAGGATTTTCGGTAAAGATGTTTGGGCAGATGCAGTTGACATTCATAAACGTATTGCCTATGTACCTGGAGATGTGAATCTGTGGCCAAATCTAACGGGTGGGGAAGTTATCGATCTTTTTATGACAATGAATGGAAGTACAAATCAAGCAAAAAGAGAGGAGTTAATAAAGAAATTCAATTTTGATCCAACGAAAAAGAGCAGGACGTATTCGAAAGGGAATCGACAAAAGGTTGCATTAATAGCTGCATTTGCCTTCGATGCAGATTTATATATTTTAGATGAGCCGACATCGGGACTTGATCCGTTGATGGAAAATATCTTCCAAGAATGTGTACTTGATGCGAAAAGAGCAGGTAAAAGTGTTTTGCTTTCCAGTCATATTTTATCAGAGGTTGAAAAATTATGTGATCGGGTCGGGATTATCCGTCATGGGAAGATTATTGAAACGGGTACATTAGATGAATTACGTCACTTAACCCGTACTCATTTAACGATTAAAACAAAAGAACAATTAACTTCTTTAAACAAACTAAAAGGGATTCATAATTTAGAGGAAAAAGATTCGGAGCTAACATTCCAAGTGGATACAGAGGAAATGGATACAGTTATTCGGTATATAGCTGAGTTTGGTATTTTGAAATTAGAAAGTGCCCCACCAACATTAGAGGATTTATTTATGCGTCATTATCTAGGAACAGAGAACTCTAAGGAGGAGGGGGCGTTGTGATGGTTACAAGAGATTTTAAAGGAACAAAGAAATTAACAGCGTTTATTTTTAGACAACAACGATTTAAAATTCTCGTTTGGTTAATTGGTTTGATAGGAATCACCTTGTCTGTTGCTACTGCCTACCCAAGTATTTATAAAGAGGAACAATCGAGGCAAGCCGCCTCACTAACGATGGAAAATCCGGCTATGGTGGCGATGCTTGGACCGGGCTATGAAATGGAGGATTATGTATATTCTGTCGGTGCCATGTTTGCCAACGAAATGTTGCTTTTTACGGCAATTGCAGTAGCTGTCATGAGCATTTTACTTGTAGGGCGGGCTACTCGAGGGGATGAAGAAGATGGTCGCATTGAAATGATTCGAGCCCTTTCTGTTGGTCGCCTGTCCTATGCGAGTGCAGTAATGATTGTTATCGTAATAACAAATATTTTACTAGCTATTTTAACAGGGATTGGTTTGGCTTCTCTAGGAATAGAAGGTATAGATTTGGAAGGGGCTTTCTTATATGGTTTCATTTTAGGTGTAACTGGGCTTTTATTCGGTAGCTTAACAGCTGTTTTTGCCCAACTGACAGAAACGTCAAGAGGAACTACGATGTTTTCTTTTATGGTTTTAATCATAGCATATTTTATTCGAGCAATTGGCGATGTAAGTAGTGAGGCACTATCATGGGTATCACCACTTGGCTGGACTGTCAGAACGGGAGTATTTATAGATAATGATTGGTGGTCGGTTGTAATATTATTGGTTGTTGCTATTTTGTTTGGTCTTATTGCTTTTTATTTACATTTCATTCGTGATTTAGGGTCTGGATTTATAGCGGCAAAAAAAGGTAAAACGCATGCTTCTCCATTTTTACAAACATCATTCGGTCTTGCTCTAAGATTACAGCGTACGAATATAATTGCATGGATTATTGGACTCTTTATTTTAAGTAGCTCTTTTGGAGCAATTTTAGGAGATTTAGAGATATATTTTGCTGATGTTGAGCTTATGCAAGCATTTATAGAAGTGGAGTCGGAATATACGTTGACGGAGCAATTTATTACATTGCTAATGGCTATCATGTCATTAATTAGCCTTGTTCCAGCAGTGATGGTAGTATTAAAAGTAAAAGGTGAAGAAACGAAGAATCTTACAGAAAACTATTACAGTCGTGCAATATCACGAACTCGTATACTAGGCAGTCATTTCTTTTTAGCAGTCGTTGTAAGCTTTATCATGCAATCATTTGTTGCTTTAGGGTTATGGTCAGTAGGCGAGGCGGTGATGGATGAGGCCATATCGTTTGGTACAACTTTTACTTCGGCTTATGTTTATTTACCAGCGATTTGGGTGGTAGTTGGCCTTGTTATAGGATTGGTCGGGATGATTCCAAAATTTACTGGACTTATTTGGCTTTACATTGTCTATTGTTTTATTGTCGTCTATCTTGGCGATTTGCTTGACTTCCCACAGTGGATGAATAGTTTATCCGTTTTTGAATATATCCCACAAATCCCGGTAGATGACATGAATATCATGGCATTGGTGGTTTTAACACTGATTGCAATAGTATTAACTGTAATTGGATTTGTTGGTTATAATAAGCGGGATATTGCTGGGTGATTTTTTTGAGTCGCCTAATGGGTATCCATTCATTGTATTTTTCGATGAGTTATCGGAAGGACGTTGTGAAAACTGTCAAGGATTAGGCTACGTAACAACGAATATGCTTTTCTTTCCAGTTGTTTTTCCAGTATGCCATGGTAAACGATTTCAGAAAGAAGTATTGTCCGTAAAATATAATGGGCATTCTGTTAATGATATACTTGAAAGCTCTATTCTAGACTGTTTAGGTATCTTTAAAGAGGAGAAAAAAGTCAAAGAAGTTTTCGAATTACTTGTTGAGATAGGTTTAGGCTATGTAAAGATGGGACAATCATTAACGACACTTTCAGGTGGGGAAGGGTAGCGGCTAAAACTAGCAAAGGAACTATTAAAACAAGGGAATAAGCATTCACTCTATTTGTTGGATGAACCAACAACTGGATTACATCCAAATGATGTTACCCAATTATTAAAGCTATTGAATCGACTCGTAGATGCTGGAAATACTGTTATTATGGTGGAGCATAATAGCCAAATGATTAAAGGTGCTGAATGGATTGTCGATTTAGGTCCAGAAGGTGGAGATAAAGGCGGTCAAATGATTGCCGAAGGAACACCTGATTCAATTGTAAAAAGTTCAGAATCTTATACAGGTCAGTATTTATGATGAACATTTTGATAAAAGAGGGCCATACAAATACTGAAAAAATAGTAATAATTAATGCTAGCTGAACTAATCTATGATACGATAAGGTTGCTATAATATATCTTTTTCAAATTCGGACAAATAGGTGGTGATAAACGTTGTCCAATTATGCAAAGTATCCAGCTATATTTTTAATCTTCTTTTTATTCTTTACTTTCACTTTTGACCCTTCGTCAGAGAAAGGTAATGCAGAGGGAGAAGATAAATTAGTTTATGTTATTCCAATTGAAAAAGAAGTAGAAAGAGGGCTGGAAGCTTTTTTAAACAGGTCTACGAAAGAAGCGATAGAAGCAGGTGCCAACCATATCATTTTTGAAATTGATACACCCGGTGGTAGAGTCGATTCAGCAGGTCAAATTGGAAAACTACTACAAAGCCTTGAAATACCAACAACCGCCTATATTGTAAATGAAGCATTATCTGCTGGTTCATATATTGCTTTAAATTCTGATACAATTTACATGAACCCTAATGCTACAATGGGTGCTAGTGGTGTCATTACGGGGGATGGAAATGCTGCAGATGAAAAAGCCCAATCAGCTTGGATTGCAGCTATGAAAAGCGCTGCAGAGTCTAAGGGGAGAGATCCGACGTATGCAATTGCTATGGCCGATCCGGAGGTTGATCTTCCTGAATTGGGAGCACCTAAAGGATCATTTTTAACATTAACTCCTTCTGACGCTGTTGAAATCGGCTATGCGGAAGGCATTGTACAAAATAGAGTTGAATTACTTCACGATCTGGATTTATCAGGTGCTACTATTGAAGAAACTGAAACAACATTTGCTGAAGAAATAGCACGATTTGTAACGAATCCTATCGTTATACCTATTTTATTATCAGTTGCTAGTCTCGGACTTATCGTTGAACTATATTCACCAGGATTTGGTATTCCAGGGACGATGGGATTAATTGCACTACTATTATTTTTTTATGGACATATTATAGCAGGTCTTGCTGGTATGGAAGCAATAATATTACTCATTTTAGGAATATTGTTAATTATTTTAGAGTTTTTTGTCTCTGGAGGAATTTTAGGACTAATTGGGGTTGGAGCAGTACTTGGCTCCCTCTTCTTAGCCGGTTATGATTTAGGTCATATGGCTTTAAGTGTTTTGATTGCGTTTATTGTCGCAATAGTAGCTTTCGTTATTCTATTCAAATGGATAGGATTAGAACGTGGAATTTTCAAAAAAATTATTTTACGTGATCGAACAACGACAGAACTAGGCTATGTTTCTGTGACTGAACGTCCTGAATTAATCGGTCAGGAAGGAATAGCTGTAACGCCACTAAGGCCATCAGGAATAGCACGATTTGGTGAAGAGAGAATTGACGTAGTTTCTGAAGGAGGTTTTGTAGAAAAGGATAAACGTGTTATGATTGTTGAAGTAGAAGGAATTAAGGTTGTCGTTCGAAAATTAAATTAAAATTGGAGGAAGAATAATGGATCTAGGTCTTTCACAAATTGCACCAATTATTATTATTGCGCTTATTTTAATTGCGCTCGTTATTTTGTTTACTTTTGTACCTGTTGCACTATGGATTAGCGCACTAGCAGCGGGAGTAAAAGTCGGTTTGTTTACATTGGTTGGGATGCGATTACGTCGTGTCGTTCCTTCTCGTGTAATTAACCCATTAATTAAAGCATATAAAGCAGGACTTGACGTCACGACAAACCAGCTAGAGAGTCACTATTTAGCGGGAGGTAATGTGGATCGGGTAGTAAATGCACTTATCGCTGCGCACCGAGCTAATATTAATTTATCTTTTGAACGGGGAGCAGCAATTGATCTTGCCGGCCGAAACGTTTTAGAAGCTGTACAAATGAGTGTTAATCCGAAAGTGATCGAGACTCCTTTTATATCAGGTATTGCGATGGATGGTATCGAGGTAAAAGCTCTTGCAAGAATCACAGTACGGGCAAACATTGATCGTCTAGTAGGGGGAGCAGGAGAAGAGACGGTTATCGCCCGTGTTGGTGAAGGGGTAGTTAGTACAATCGGTAGTTCTGACACACATAAACAAGTATTAGAAAATCCAGATTCAATTTCTCATACAGTGCTTTCTAAAGGATTAGATTCAGGAACTGCATTTGAAATTTTATCTATTGATATAGCTGATGTTGATATTGGGAAAAACATTGGAGCAATTTTACAAACAGACCAGGCACAAGCTGATAAAAATATTGCTCAAGCGAAAGCGGAGGAACGACGTGCAATGGCGGTTGCTCTCGAACAAGAGATGACAGCGAAAGTTGAGGAAATGCACGCTCGAGTTGTAGAAGCAGAAGCAGAAGTACCAAAAGCGTTAGCTGAGGCATTAAGATCCGGAAATATGGGTGTGATGGATTACTTAAATTACCAAAACATAAATGCCGATACCGACATGCGTGATACAATTGGAAAAGTAACGAAAAAAGATCAAGATTATAAACCAGATGAGCCAAAGAAATAACTTAGATAATTATTGGTAGTAAGGAGGCTTAAAAAATGGAAAGCTTCTTTGATTTTATAGCTGAATATTTTTTTCTCGTAATCATTATTGTTGCAGTGATTATTAACTTTCTGAGTAAAGGAAGAAGAGAAGAAAATAAACAAGAACAAACACCTAAAAAAACCCAACGTCGCCGTCCTACGATGGCTGATATGAGAGAGACGTATGAACAAGCAAAAGAAATGGTATTCGATACAAAAAAAGAAATAGAAAACAGTACACAAACTGTTGAAAAATCTATTGAACAACAACGTCACGAACAGTATGAACGTTTGCGAAACAGGTACAAGCCAACTACACTTACAGATTCTAAAGACCATAATGAAAAAATATATTCAGGTTCAGAAAGTCGTCCACTAAATGTTGAACGACAAGAGTCGGAAGCAATTAATGTCAATTTAGATAAGAAATTAACTTCAAAGGGATTAATTGAAAGTGTGATAATGGCGGAAGTTTTAGGACCGCCAAGAGCTCTCAGACCGTATCAAAATATTATTACAAAAAGAAAACAAAGGTAATTATCTGAATGAACTGCATGCTAATTGTTAGAGACAAAATCTAATAATTGGAGGTGCAGTTTTTCTATGTCTAAATTCAATGAGGAAGAATAAGCCATTACACGATACATAAACAGCAATAATAATACAAGTTGAAAATCAATCGGTATAAACAAAAATCAATAGTTAAATGAGTGAAACAGTTCGAACACTATGGTGAAGACGCTCTTTAGTCAAAGAAAAAGGAGCGTCCATCGATGAAAAAAGGAGTAACTAAGGAAACAAAGCTATTAATTCAAAAGAAGCAAGGTGAAAATATTCTATATTTTTGATGAAATTGAATATTCAAAATAAATATG